>CALDSP010000281.1 GCA_937924465.1 uncultured Leptospiraceae bacterium | reverse complement strand
GTAGCAGAAAATCATTCTAGAGGAATTTATCAAAAAGATAAAAATTTAGCTTTTGAGGGAGAGTGGAAGTTTCAAGATACATTCTCTGTAAAACTTTCTGGTGGAATATCAGAGTACCAAGAAACCGATCAAAAGACTATTTCACAGTGGGATCGATGGAGTTTAGGTCTAAAGTTTGCAAATGAAGTGGAGAAGAAACAAAATCGATTTGTTTATGGAGTTGGGATTCGTATCTTTACACAAGAATTAAAGCAGAATCCCCGCACACAAAATGCACCTAATTTATATTTACTCAAACCTCATTTGAGTTTTGGTTTTGGAGTAGGAAATTTTGAACTGCAAACAGAAATTTCTTTTCAAACAGAAACAAATTCTAAGTTAAAAGAAGAGGGATTGGAAGAATTTCGAAGAAATTATACTTTTGGAACGAGTTTTTCTTATCAATTTTTGTCTTGGATAAAAGTTTTACTTGAAACAGAATATTTTGAACCTTATCAAAAAAAGGTAGATACTCAAATTAGAGGTTGGTATTTGTATCCGGGTTTTTTGTTTTTCGTTTATGATTCTATGAGAGTAGGGGTATCATTTCAGTTTCCTATTACTAAGCAGGACTATCTTTACGAACGTGGAGTAAAAATTTCTTACTTGTATTATTTTTGGTAAAACGAAGTTAAATTTTTGTCTTTGAAAATAAATTTACAAATAATCTATTTAAAAACTCTTATTCTTTTATAATTTAGACTGAACAACGTTTATGCTGTTCACTTTAAACTTGATTAAAATAAAAATACAAAAATTTAGAAACTCATTTTACTTTATTCAAATTTAATTTCAATTTTAAGAATTCATCAAAGTTTTAATTCCTTTTTCTAGTCCATCTATACTTAAAAAAAACATGGGAATTCTATCGGCAATTGCTTCACAAGTATTTGCTCCCCAAAAGCGTGGATCGTCGGGATTTAACCAAATAGAACTGGGATAATGTTTTCGCAAGAGTTCCAAGGTCTCAAGTCCAGAGCGAGTGTTGCTTTCATTTTGATAGTAATAATTTCGAACATAACCAAAAAGCTCATAAGGATTCATAGCAGCATCCCCAACAAAGATAACTTTTGTATCGGAAGGAATTTTTCGAAGTAAATGCATGATATCCACTTTTTTTGCAAAAAGTGCATCTTCATATACAAAATCATAAATAATGTTATGAAAATAAAAGTAATGAAAGTCTTTAAAATGATTTAATTGGTGAGCGGCGGAAAATAACTTACTTACTTTGTTTGCATGAGGGGTCATACTCCCACCTACATCCATAAGCAACATGAGTTTTAAATGATTTTTACGAGGAGGGGCATAACCTATTTCTAAATCTCCACCATTTTGGGAAGTTTTATCTATTGTTTTTTCTATGGAAAATATAGGTCTACCTTGTTTTTTGAGAATTTTTAATTTTTTTAAAGCAAGTTTAATTTGTCTCACTTGTAAACTTTCATTGGTTCTGTACTCTTTGTATTTGCGTTCTGCAAAAACCTGAATTGCTAACTTTTGTAATCCTTCTCCTCCCAGTCTAAGTCCTTTTTTGTTATATCCGCTATTACCAAAAGCTGAAGTACCTAATGTTCCAATCCAATGATTTCCGCATGAGTGACGATTACGTTGTTCACGAAGTCTATTCTGCAATTCACGAAATAACTCATCTAAATCATAAACAGGGGCTTTTTCTTTTTGTTCTTCTGTTATATTATTTTCTTCTAACTTTTTTAGCCAATTTTCTAGTAACTCTTTGAATTGAGTATCATACAATTCTAGATTTCCAAAAACTTCTGCGAAAGTTAGATCAAAATCATCATAATACCGAATGTCTTTTATGAGACAACTTCTTGCAATATAATAAAATTCTTTAAAACTTAAAATACTTTGGCGCATAACGTAACCACGGATAGCCTTAATGAAATCTAAAAGCTCTATAGTGGAGGTCGGTACACGTCGAGCGCGAAGTCTATAAAATAAAGTCTCAAACATTTAAACCACCGTAAACCTAGTAGGATTTCGAATATCCTCTTCATTTTTTAAAAGAGTTCCTAAGTAAGGGATTCTACTTCCTTTGGGGAGCTCTGCTCCTTGAGAAAGTAAAACTTGAATCCAATCAATTAACTCACTTGTGGAAGGTTTTTTTCGGAGCTCATCCATTCTACGAATTTTATAAAATGTATTTAAAGCTATTTCTAAAAGTTTTTCAGAAATCTCTGGAAAATGAACATGTATAATTTCTTTCATTAAATTTGGACTTGGAAATTCTATATAGTGAAATATACAGCGCCTTAGAAAGGCGTCCGGAAGTTCTTTTTCGTTATTGGATGTAATTATAACAAAAGGTCTTGTTTGAGCTTTTACTCTACGGCCTGTTTCTTGAATGGTAAATTCCATTTCATCAAGTTCTAAAAGTAAATCATTGGGAAATTCAATATCGGCTTTGTCTATTTCATCAATTAAAACTACTGAAAGATTTGAATTTTCAAAAGCTTTCCCCAATGCTCCTAAACGAATATAATTTTCAATATTGTGAACTTTTTGTTTTGTTTCTTCATCGGCAAATCGAGAATCATTTAAACGAGCCACAGCATCATAGAAATATAAACCATCTTTAGCTTGGCTTGTAGATTTAATATGCCATTTGTAAATGGGGACGTTACGTGAATGGGCAATGTGTTCAGCAAGTAAGGTTTTTCCTGTTCCCGGTTCTCCTCTTACAAGCAGTGGTCGTTCTGTGATTTCGGCAGTTAAGATTGCTTCTTTGAGTTCCTCTGATAAAACATAGTCATAAATTTTTTTATGATGTGATTCCAAAAAATGCTCCGTTGCGTTTTATATTGTTTTGACTTAGTTTTCAAGTTGTTTTACTATTTTGCAATTGTTTTTTAGAACTCGTACTTTAGTTTGTAGTAACAACTACAGTTTTTCAGAAGGGTTTGGCGGCTTGTTTGCTTGGTTCTTTCTGTAAGAACAGCTCTAACTATTTGAAGACTCTTACCTTGTGTAAAAATCAATGTTGTAGTAACTATTACAATTTTTAGAATAATTAAAACTGTTTTTATTGAAAAATTTTTATTTTTTCGTTTTTTTGCACTTTTTTTAAGAAATTTTTTACTCCTCTATTCTATGAAGTATGAATTTATTCTTAATGAACAAAAACAAAGCTTAAAAATTAAGCAAAAGCGAAAGACTGTCTCTACTCTTAGAATTCCTTCTTGGTTAAATTCTACTGTGAAAAGGGGAATTCAAAGATATAGCGGTTTGGATAAATATTTAGGTATTTTATTGAAACGTTACCGATTTCTGTTGTATTCAGATTATTTTTCACCTTCTGAAAATCCAAAAACAGAGTACCAGAAGCGTGGAGAAAGGTATATAACACATAAATTTCGTCCAGAGAATAGAGATTGGTTAGAGTTGAAAATGTGGGGAGATGCTTTAGGTATTTCTGCGACTCTTATGTTTGTAAGACTTTTAGAGATCGAGAGAGAGAATGATTGTGTTGTAAATGAAAAATCCTTTCGAACTTATAGCATTGTTCTTACCACATCCCATTATGCAAGAGTCCCACAGTTACGAAAGGTTTTACGTAAAGGAAGAAGTATTTTAGAACGATGGATTACATTTTACGATCCACCCGAATGATAACCAAACCTTCAACAATCTATTACCCTCTCTAAAACTCTTGAAATGAATTCTCTGGAGAGACGACTCTCCTTTATTACTGTATACAAAATGGTTGTTATTGTTTCCATGTTTTTAATGGTACAGAATTAAAGATATAAACCTTCAAAAGCAATGAAGAAAAGGTAATGTATTTTTCTGATACTGTTTACAAAAATAGTTTCAACATCCTTTTTGTAAAAAGAAATTATTTGTGCTCAAAAATTTAAAAAATTTTGGGTCTAACTCATCATCGGGAGGAGAAAATCCTGCTATTTTGTAGTAACAACACCAAAATTCTGGATGTAAATGTTTAAAAATTTTTTAATTACAACTGAGTTTGTAGTAACAACAACACTATAGGAGTAATGGGTTCAACTAAAGAGTTGATTATTGTTCTGTTCTTCTGAACCAAGGACTTCCAAAAATACTTTACATATATACAAAATGATAATTGTTCCCATTCTGTTTCTAATTCTAAATTTTCTAAGTGATTTTAAAATTTTTATAAGATTCAAAAGTTTACATCTATTAAAAAAATTTACTTTTTTTAGAAAACGTATTTTATTTAATGTATTTAACAAGGAGCTTGATATATGAATGAACCATTACAATTCAAAGTAAAAAATATTGACGGTGAGGAGGTAGATCTTTCTACTTACAAAGGCAAAACAGTGCTAATTGTGAATGTGGCTTCTAAGTGTGGACTCACTCCTCAATACAAAGGTTTAGAAAATCTCTATGAAAAATATCAAGATAAAGGATTTGTAATTTTGGGTTTCCCCTCCAATGATTTCTTATGGCAAGAGCCTGGTTCAGATCAAGAAATTAAACAGTTTTGTGAACTGAACTACAAAGTTAAGTTTCCTTTGTTTTCTAAAATCAAAGTAAAAAAAGGAAAGGATCAAGCAGAACTTTATAAATATTTAACCTCTCCTGAAACAAATCCGGGTTTTGACGGAGACATTGAATGGAATTTTCAAAAATTTCTAGTGAACAAAGAGGGCAAGGTTGTAAAAAGATATTCTCCTCGCACAACTCCTGAAGAAATTGAAAAAGAACTTCCGAACTATTTGTAAAAATTCTTTGTATTATTTTAAATGAACCTAAGTTTAAGAACAAAATTATTAGCGGCTCTTGTTGTTATCAATCTTTGCTCTTCTTTATTACTTGGGTTCAGTATGTACAACCAATCTATGAATATGTTTCTAAGTGAGTTTAGAAACAGTAAGTTAACTTTTGCTAAGTATGTAGCTAGTCTATTAAGTGGAGAAGATTATAAAGATTTTTTTTTAAAGGATAGTTTTTCAGATAAAAAATTTTACAAGGTCTTAAAGAAAATTGAAGCTATTAAAAAAAATGAACCAAGTGTTAAATATGTCTACGCGTTAAAATATGATTCTCAAAAAGACGAACTTTACTATGCAATCGATACTGGAAAAGCAAAAACAAATACAATATGGATAGAATCGGAACTGCTTAGTTTGATTGTCTATTTAGATAAAACAATCTCTTTTGAATACAGAGAAAAGTTATATGATCAAAAAGCAAAACTAAAAGATTTAAATAATGAGATTGTCGAGCTTCAAGTCGTACATTCTAAAGATTACTCTTCTCTTTTTTTTGATCAAGTAGAACTTTTAAGAGTTTTAAAGTTTGAACCAATTGAAATTCAAACTATGGCTGGAGTTTTGAATTCAAACAATAGCAAAGTTAAACT
>CALDSP010000280.1 GCA_937924465.1 uncultured Leptospiraceae bacterium | reverse complement strand
AGTGATTTTTGTCATAGAGGATACACATGAAAGGAATCAATAAAATCATTCAGGAGATTGAAAAAAATTTTTCGGAAGAGCTAAAAGAAAAAATTACTTTAGATGAGGTTTTTTCACAAATGGAAAACTTCCCAATTGGCTTAGAACCTAACTTAAAAAAAATCTTAGAACAAAATGGAATTTATAAATTATTTACTCATCAATTAGAGGCTTACAATTCCATAATCAGTGGAAAAGATACTCTGCTTGTTTCCAAAACTGCAAGTGGCAAAACTCTTTCTTTTCTTTTACCTATTTTAGATGATTTTATAAGATCTAAGAAAAAGTTTACTACACTTTTATTGTATCCTACGAAAGCTTTGTCTAGAGACCAAGAATCTACATTAGGAAAACTTTTGCAATTTTCACATAACGTAAAGTTTGGAGTTTATGATGGAGATACCTCACGTGAGGAAAGAGAACATTTAACACATAACGCAAGCTTCATTTTATCAAATCCAGACATGCTTCATTCTGGGATCTTACCAAATCATACTCGAAAATGGAAAACTTTTTTAAAAAGTTTAAAATATATTGTAATAGATGAAATTCATACTTATAGAGGTGCTTTTGGTTCTCACTTTGCAAACGTTATGCGCCGTTTGCTTAGGATTTGTGAAATTTTAGAAAACCGTCCTATTTTTGTTTGCTCTTCTGCTACTATTGGAAACCCCAAAGAGCACAGTCAAGCCCTACTACAGAGAGATTTTTCTGTAATCAATAAAGACGGTTCTCCAAGAGCTAAAAAACATGTTGTATTTCTTAACCCTAAGCTATACAAAAACGCAGAGGGAAGTTATTCTAGACTTGGAACCTCTTATATGAGTGTTTCTCTTTTACGATTTGCAATGGAAGAAAAAATTCGAAGTATTAGTTTTTGTAGAGCTAGGCAGGAAGTAGAAAGACTCTATGCAGACGTTACGCGCAATCATGAATATTTAAAAAATAAAATCAAGCCTTATAGAGGAGGATTTTTACCCTCTGAAAGAAGAAGTTTAGAAAAAGATTTATTTGAAGGAAAAATTTATGGAATCATAAGTACAAATGCTTTAGAATTAGGAATTGATATTGGAGACATGACTCTTTGTATTTTAAATGGTCATCCGGGTTCTATTTCTAGTTTTTGGCAACAAGCGGGAAGAGTAGGACGAAAGGGAAATGAATCTATAATTGTTTTTATTGCTAAAGATACCCCAATTGATCAACACATAATCCACCATCCCGAGTATATTTTAAACAGTAATTCTGAAGAAGCGTGGCTTTCTGCAGATAACCCTTATATACTTTTACAGCATCTTCCCTGTGCAGCCTATGAACATCCACTTCGAGATGAAGAAACTTATTTTACAAGCAAGAATTATAAATTAGCAATAAAAACGTTATGTGAAAGCAAAACACTCAAACCTTTTAGGGAAGTATATCGCTATGCTTTGGAAGAATATCCTTCTAAAGGAGTGAATCTAAGAGGAATTACAGATTACAATATAGTTATAAAATTTAAAGAGGAAATTATAGGAGAAATTGATCCAATTGGAGCAATGGGTACGCTCTACAAGGATGCTATTTATCAGCACTTGGGAAAACGTTATATGTCAATAGATTTAGACTTACAAAAGAAAATTTGTGAGGTAAGAGAAGTTCAAGTAGATTATTATACAGAGGCAGTTTGGGAGTCCAATGTAAAACTTTTAGAATCTGACGCTCAACGTGAAAGCTTTGGAAACATTTATGAATTTGGACTTATGCATGTAATAAAACAACCTAAGCAGTACAAAAAAATTCGTGAGAAAAAAAGGGAAAACATTGGTTACGGTCCTATTACTCTTCCTCCATTTGAGTATGAAACTATGGGGTTTTATATTTTAACATCTCCAGAATGGAATGCATTCATTCAAATGAAACAAACAGAATATTCTCAAATTGCCTTAGAAGGACTAGGATTCATTTTAAAAAATCTTGCTCCTTCTTTTTGTATGGGAGATGTTACAGATATTCATACTGACGTACAAATGGCAGAGTTTAGTGGTTTAGATTGGAAACATGCTTTGTATTTGTATGATGCTATGGAGGGAGGAGTTGGGTTTTCTGAAAAAATTTTTGAACGACTTTCGGAAATTTTAAACTTTGCAGAAAAAATAATCAATGAATGTGAATGTGAATTTGGATGCCCAGCTTGTGTTGTGCCAAAGCCTATCCATACTATAAAAAATGATAAAGAAATTATTATTTATTCAAACGCCTCTGTCGAAACAACAAAAAGCCTTATTCGTTACTTACTTGCAGGTGAGTTTTACGAACCCAAGATTATAGTGCTAGAATCTATAGAACATGACATTCAAGTCCAAAAGCAAGAAGATGAGGAATTTGTAAAAGAGCTTGAAAAGCTTAAACGAGCCCAAAAAATTTTACAAAAAAAACGAGATAGGATTCACTAATGATTGATTCCGCTTTTTTACATTTGAGTGGAATTGGTAAAAAAAATCTACAGAAAATTCAAAAACTAGGAATTCAAACTTGGCAGGAGCTTTTTGAAAATATACACAAATTAAAACTAAAAACAAAATCACTAGAAAAACTAGAAGAAAGCCTTATACAATCTCAAACGGCTTTATTAAAAGAAGATATATTTTATTTCACAAAAAAACTTCATCCCAAAGATAAATGGAAAATCTTAGCTCATTATTACAATGAAATTTTATATTTTGATATAGAAACAGATCAATTTCAGCGCATAACGTTAATAGGATGTTACTATAAACAAAAAGAATATGCTTTTTTACGTTATGCCAATATTGAAAACTTTTTAGATTTATTAGAACATGCCAAACTTGTAGTTTCGTTTAATGGAAGTTCTTTTGATATACCAATCCTTTTGAAATATTTTCATTTACCAGAATTTCCTGTTCCTCATATAGATTTACGTTGGGTGCTATATCACAAAGGAATAAAAGGGGGACTAAAGCAAATTGAGTTACAACTTGGAATTGAAAGAGAAAAAGAAATTCAAAATTTAAATGGTATGGATGCTGTTTTTTTATGGTATAGATATCATGAACTTGGAGAAATAGAGGCAAAAAATTTACTCATTCGCTATTGTATGGCAGATGTAATTTCCCTAAAGAAAATTGTAGATTTATTATTGGAAAAATAAATTTTGAGAAGAATTTAAACTTTTTAGTATCTTTTTTGCAAGAGAAGAAGGAAACTCAAATTCTAATTCGGAAACAGGAATCCATTTTGTGTTTTCTAGTTTCAAGAAATTTAGTTTTTCCAGCCTACTTTTGTAAACTAAAACTTCAATGTCATGATGGGTAATTGAGTGTTTATTAGGAAGAACAGCAATAGGTTTTGGAGGGACTTCTAGTAAAGAAAAAATTTTTTCTTTATACAAGTAATCTTTAGATAAGTTTTTCCCTTCAATCCAAAATGGCAAAGCATAAATTTTTTTAAAAAATCTTCTTTCGTTATCTAATGTAAGCAAAACTTCTCCATTCCACTCAATCCACAAAAAATTCAGTCTTATAAAAAGTTTTTCTTTCTCTTTTTTAGAAATAGGAATTTGATTTTGTAGGTCTTGGGAACATGCAAGACAAAAAGCACTGATAGGGCATGAAACACAATTTGGTTTTGGAATACAAATCAAAGCTCCCAGTTCCATAAGGGCTTGGTTGTGATCTCCAGCATTTTCAGGATTTAAAAATTCATTTGCTAAGTTTTGTAAATATTTTTCAGAACTTGCTTTCTTAATATCTCCTTGAAAAAGAAAAAGTCTTGAAAGTACTCGCTTAACGTTCCCATCTAAAACAGCAACAGGTAGGTTATATGAAATAGATAAAATTGCACTTGCAGTATATTTTCCAATTCCTGGAATTTGTAAAATTTTTTCTAAATCTTTTGGAATCTCTCCCTCAAGATTTTCCATTACATACCTTGCACCTTTATACAAATTTTCTGCCCTCGAATAATACCCTAAACCCTTCCAATAAGCCAAGACAGTTTCTAAATTAGAATTAGCTAAACTAGAAATGTCTGGAAATTTTTTTATAAATTTTTCGTAACTAACAAGCATGGCGTTCACTCTAGTTTGTTGAAGCATTACCTCGCTTACCCAAATATGGTAGGGATTTTTAGTTTCTCTGAATATAAGTTTTCTATGATTTCTTTTAAACCAATCTAAAAGTTTTTGATGAATGATAAGTTTATTTTGGATACTCATCAATCAAAATATCTACTCCTCTTGCAATCAGTTGAGCTAAATTATGATAAGCATCATCGGAAGGAACCACTTTATAATTCCAAACTCTAAGTCCTAAACGGAGAAAAAAATTTTCAATAAATTCTCCTTCTGCAATTGAATTTATAAACCAATTTTCTTTTTGTTTGTTTAAAGTAAGTTTTAAAAAAGCTCCTTTTTTATGATTGGATTGAACTATATTTTGAAAAAAATGGTTTACTAACTCTTCCATATCCCCCGGAATAAAAAAATCAATTAACCATGAAGGAATTACATAGGAAAACCCTCCACTTACCTTGGTTGATTCAACGTGTTTCAGCCTTATAAAAAATTTCCCTTGTTCTTTTTGATTAGTAAAATCGCCCTCAAAATTGAAACCGTTATTTTCAAAAATGAGTCCATAAATATTTCCATAAAAAGAAATTTTGCCTTTGAATTGGATTTGCTTCAACTTAGAAAATTCAATTGCATTTTGGAAATCTAGTTTTTCATTTCCTCGAAATCCAGTAAAAGGAATTAACTTTCCCTTTTCTGTAAATAAAACTAGTTGCAATTCTAACTTCTCACTATCCAAATGAAATTCAAAAAGTTTAAATTTATTTTGATTATATAACTCCAAATGAATCCAACCTAAGTCTTGGATATCCATTAAATAATCGGCAAGAAAGGGAGCATCTCTTTGAATAGAACGTAAGTTTAAAGCCCCATAAATTTGGATTTTAGTTATCTTTTTTTTATCCAATTCATAAAAATATAGAGCACTTGCTGCCTTTGTATAAATATTTAGATACTTGGAAAATTTAGGAAAATCTTTTTGAAGAACTCCTAAAACTTTTCTTTCTTCTTCCCTTTTTAATTCACTGTAGATTTGTGAAGGAAAAATCTCCATTTTTTGAATATTCTCGGCATCTACCACTTTGAGAATTTCCTCAAAAAAACTTAAAAACGTTAGGTGAGAAGTTTTTTCTAAATGAATGCTTCCTTTATGGAAAGCTGAATAGGAAACGGAGCTTGAATAGGTAGAAGAAACTAATGATGGAGTAGTATTTTTTACTAAAATAATTTGTGAACGAAAATCCCCAAACTTAAGAAGTTGAATAGACTCATAATCTTGTTTATTCAAAAAAATTTTATAGGAACTTGGCGTATACTCTCCATAATAAACCACTACTCTCTCCCCTCCTCTTCCTTGAATAAGATATTTTGAATTATACAAAGTAGAAAAATCCAATCTTGACTTAACTCCAGAGAGATACTCATTAAACTCTTTTGCTTGTTCATCATATTCAAAAGGGAGAAATAAATTTTTAAATAACTTCAACAAATTTATAATTGTTGTAGAATTATTATTTGCTATTTTTTTTGCAAATTCGTAAAAACTATAATAAGAAGCAGAAAAAATTGAAAGAGTAATTATTAAATAAGCTAAGAAGATAATCTTTATTTGTTGCATCTCTGAAACCTTTAGGCAAGACTTTCTCTTTGTAAGATAAATTACTCGTGATTGTAAGTATAGAACTTTTTATATTAAATCCTTGCAAACTAAAAATGTGAGTATGAAATCAAAAAATTTATTGATGTTGAATCTTTTAACGTTCAAGAGGGCTTTAACTTTTTTAGAAACTTGTAAAAAAATTTCAAGTAAGTAGATATAAGTAAACTGGTGATCCCCAAAAAAATTTTGTGTATAATTCTGCGGTTCAAATATTGTGGCATACTCATATTCTCGAAAAGAATTTAAACTGTATTTACCTTCTTTTTTAGCAATGTTTCTGAAGTTTTGTTAAAATTTCCAAGCTCACAAGTTGAAGAAAAATAAGATCGCATAACCTATTTTTAATACCCTCCACACAAATAAAGATAATTCCTATTAGAGAATAACAAACAAAGCAAGGTTAAGTGCGTGTAAGCCATAAAAAACTCTGTGAACTTGTAGTAACAACTACACAACTACGGCTTTCTGCAAGAAGTTGTGCTTTATATAAAAAATAAATTTTGTAGTAACTATTACAATTTGCAAAAAAATTCGAACTACTATTGCTAAAAAATTTTTATTTTTTCGTATTTTTTCATTCTTTTTAAGAACTTTTCTACTCTTCTAGTTGTATGAAATATGGATTTATTCTTAACGAACAAAAACAAAAGCTAGAAATTAAGCAAAAACAAAAGACTGTTTCCACACTTAGAATTCCTTTTCATTTAAATTCTACAATGAAGAAAGGGGTTAAAAGCTATAATGGATTGGATAAATATCTAAACGTATTATTAAAACGTTATAGATTTCTCTTATATTCTGAATACTTTCCGCCATCTCAAAATCCAAAAACAGAATACCAAGAACGCGGACAAGTCTATGTTACTTTTAAATTTCGCCCTGAGAATAGAGATTGGTTGGAGCTCAAAATGTGGGGGGATGCTTTGGGGATCTCTGCTACTTTGATGTTTGTGCGACTTCTAGAAATTGAAAAGGAGAATGATACCATCGTAAATGAAAGATCCTTTCGAATGTTCAGCGTTGTTTTTACTACATCCTACTATGCGAGGGTTCCACAGCTACGAAAAGTTTTGCGTAAAGGAAGGAGCATACTAGAACGGTGGATTACTTTCTACGACCCACCAGAATAATACAAAGAAGCCACGTATTTATTTCATACAAATTCTAGCAAAAAAGTTTTATAAAAAAATTATGTCACTTAATCTAAAAAAAGAACTATGATTCTTCATTTGTATAGATAAAAAGTTGAACTCAAAGATTGAATACTTACAGTTCTTATTTCTTGGCCTTTTGAACTAATTTAATAAAAGTTTTTGGTATATTTACAAAAACAGTCACACCAAAAAGTAAAATATCAACACAAAAAAGCTAAATTTTGTAGTAACAACAACACATTTTTGGTTAGTTTTTATGCCCTTTTCTGCAATATAATAACACTCTTTAGAGAAAGACTTTTTTCCAGTTCGTACAAAAACTTCCGATTTTACAAAACAAAATTCATCCAATAAAACAAGGTCTATACCAAGAGCTAAAGAATAATTTTTCTAAGTTTCAAAACTAGTTTTTAATTGTCAAAAATAGTTTTAATTTTAATTTAATATGAAATTCTAAAAAGCTAATATATATTTTTAACCTATGGAAATTCTTGGAAAATCTTGTTTCTTTTGTGGTGAAGAACAAATTCCATCTGGAAACTTAGAAAACGGTATATTTCATTGCAGCACTTGTGGTAAAGAGCAATCTCATTTTATTTCTAGTTACTGGATTTATGACATTTTTTCAGAGCTTTTTGAAATTTTTGACGTACAAATTAGTTTTCAAGAAATTCTAAAAAAAGCTCTTCGTATCATCCAAGAAAAATTGAACATTTCCGTATGTGCATACTACTCTCTAAATGAAGATAATCATTTTTTACAACTTGCAGATTATCAAGTAAATCTAAAAACCATTCGCGCTCTTACAAACATGAGAATCAGTTTAGAAGAAACAGAAAACCCTATCATAAAGTGTTTTTTAAACAAACAAGAGCAATGGGTAGAATTGAAAGCCTATGAGGAATATGGATCTAGGATTTATAAAATCTTAGCAAAATTTAGAGATTCCAAGTATTCCTTCCTTTATCCTATTGAATTTCATGACTCAACTTTGGGAGTTTTTGCAGTAGAATTTCTCAATGAAGAGGAAGTGCAACAATTTAAGAAAAAAATTTCTATTTATTATTTTATCTTAAAATCATTTACTTATGCTATTCATAACCAATCTCTTCATAAACGTTACAAAACAAAATATGAACAGTTTCAAAATCTCCATAGCTCAGGACTTACTTTAAATAAATTATATTTAAACAATACCCAAGAAATAATTCGTATGACTTTACTTACAATGAGTGGCTTGACTGATACAAATTTAAATCTCTTAGTTGTTTATAATAAAAAATACCAAGCTCTCACTATAAATAAGCTCATAAAAGATGATTACGGAATTGACCTAAACCATCAAAATTATTCTTTGGAAGACTATCCAGAAATTATGGATTATTTTCAAATCAAGGAACCTACCCTTATAGAAAGAAAAAAAATTCCTATTGCAATTGAATTTGGTTTTACTGGAACCCATGCCCTACTTCTTCCCTCTTTTGAACTTGCTGGAAATATTTTTAGTTTTATTTTAGGAAGAAATTCCAGAAAATTATTTACCAATGATGAAATCGAAATTCTCTATGCTTATTCTGATCTTGTTCGCATAACGATCGACAATTCAATTATGTACCATGGACTTGCTAAACAAGAACGCTTAGAAAAAGAAGTTGAAATCGCTACCGATATTCAAATCAATTTACTTCCTCGTGAAATTCCTACTCATGAAGAATATGAATTCAGTGGCTTCATGATTCCGGCTCGTGAAATTGGAGGAGATTACTATGATTTCTTACAATCTCCCGATGGCAGAGAAACATTAATTGCAATTGGAGACGTTTCAGGCAAAGGAATTCCAGCTGGAATGGTAATGGCAACTGCAAGAACCATTATTCATTCTATCGTACGGAAAAAAGCTCCCTTTACTGAAATTCTTAAAGAACTGAATGCTTATCTTTATCATAATTATAAAAATTCTATGGTAACTCGTTTTATGTCTTTAATTCTCCTTAAAATTCAAACTCAAAAAAAATACATTCAATTCCTAGGAGGAGGACATGGAAATTTAATGATCTACCGTGATCAAAAAAAGAAAGTAGAAATTGTAGAAAGTGGCGGTATGGTTCTAGGAATTTCTCAAGAAATTCCAGATTCAAAAGGAATAATTACATTAAAATCGGGAGACTGTCTTTTGTTATATACGGATGGAGTTACAGAGGCTCAAAACTCTAAGATGGAACTTTTTGAAGAAGAAAGACTAAAACAAAGCTTTATGGAACACGCAAAAAAATATAGTAAAGAAATTCTTACCTCTATTTATGAAGATATTAAAAAATTTACAAAGAATGCCCCTCAAAATGATGATATTACTTTAGTGTGTATTAAGAAAAAGTAAATTTTAATGAACCTAAGTCATTATACACAAGAAATTTTTTTTCATATTTCACAAAGAAATAAAAATTTTTTTCCAATTTTTCAAAAACAAAACTTACTCGCCTATTCAGGAGGCAAAGATTCAACCCTTCTATTACATTATTATTTATTTTTGAATGAAAGATTTGGATTTCCAAAACCAATTTTATTTCATCTTCAACATTGCATTCGTGATAATGAAGAGCAAGAAATGGAAATTTATAATTATATGAAATCACTAGAATTAGAATTTTACTTTTACAAAAAAAATATTCCCAAGATTGCAAAAAAATTAAAAAAAACTTCGGAAGAAACGGGACGTTTCGTACGTTACGCGCTATTAAAAAAAATTTCTAAAATAAGAAATTGTTTAATTTCTACTGCACATCATAGTTTGGATTACTTAGAATCTGTTTTTATTCATTTGATTAGAGGAGGTGGAAAATCTTGTTTTTCTACTCTCCCCGTTTTGCATGGAAATATTTTTAGACCTTTGCTTTTGTTTGAATATTCTGAAATTCAAGAGATTTTAAAACAAGAAAAATGGAAAATTTTTGAAGATGAAACAAATGAAAATGAAATTTATTTACGAAATCGCATTCGAAAAAGAATTGTTCCTTTCTTTCTAAAAGAAGGATTAAACTTAGGAAAATTTTATAGAAATTTTCATGAGCAAGTAACTATAGAAAATTCCAAGCTGTTATATAAAAAAAATCTTAGTCACATAAAAATTTATTTACCTAATCCTATTTCTATCCATGAATTAAAACAAATCTTAGATACCTATTTAAAATATCTTGAACTTCATCCTATTACAAGTAAACTTGCTTATGAAATTTTTAGACAATTCCAAAAAAATTCTGTTATTCAAGTAGAAAATAAAGAAGCTATTTTTTGGAAATCATTGAGTTCTGAGCTATATATTATTCCTAAAAAAAGTAAAGTATTAGAAAAACCTAAAATTCTAAAAAATAAACTTTATTGGAATGATAAGACTTATGAAATCCAAACTGAAACGTTATGCGAAAATAGAATTGGAAAAAAAATTCTTATGAAATATGGACAAAAAGAAATTTCAGAGATTCTAAGAGAAAAAGGAATTCCTTCTCCTATTCGAGATTGCATTCCTATTTTAGAAAAAAATAATTGTGTTGTTAAAATTCTAATTTCTATGTGGGATGATAAAATGAAAGATGTTCTAGCTTATGAAAAAAGAAACAAAAATTGAAAGTATTGAGTTTCACTCTTCCCATGGAGACTACCAAAAAATTCCTCAAAATAGTACAATGCCTCAATTAGCTTTTTGTGGACGCTCTAATGCAGGCAAGTCTAGCCTAATCAATGCTGTTGTAGGACGAAAAGAATTAGCTAAGGTTTCTGCTACTCCGGGAAAAACCAAAACTTTAAACTTTTTCTTACTAAATAAAAAAATTTTTCTTGTAGACCTTCCTGGTTTTGGATACGCTAAAGCCTCTCATAAAGAAAGAGATCTTATGATTGAGCTTATAAATGGTTATTTGAACTATGTAGATACTTTAAAAATTTTATTTATCTTGTGTGATGCAAAAAGAGAACTTCCTCAAGAAGAAAAAACTTTAATTCAAACTTGCTTTGAACGTGAAATTCAACCAATCTTAATAAGAACTAAAGTAGATAAACTAAATCAAAAAGAACGAGAAAAGCTAAAAAAAGAAACTCAAAATTTAAAACTGGAATTTCCAAATTTACAAGTTGTAAATACTTCTGTTATAAAAAATCTTGGTATACAAGAAATTCGTAATATAATTTTTGAGTTAAAATGAATTCACTGCTTGTTCCAAATAATCCTTACAATACCTGCTTTGCTTGTGGTCAAAAAAATCCAATTGGTTTGCATTTAACTTTTTATCAAAAAGAAAATCTTGTTTATACAGAAACATTTATTCAACCTGAATTTGCTGGTTGGAATGATCTCACTCATGGGGGAATTTTAACTACTATTGCCGATGAAACTATGGCATGGACAGTAATCCATTTAACAAAACGTTACATGCTAACTAAAAGTATTTCTATTCAATTTCTTAGGCCTTGCAAGGTAAATCAAAAAATTATTTCGGAAGGAAAAATTGTAGAGAAGCTTGGTTCCAAAGAAGTAAAGGTGGAAGTTCAAATTTTTTTGGAAAATGGAAAACCATGCATTCTCTCTACTGGTAATCTTGTATTATTTACAAAATCAGAACTTCGAAAAAAAAATCTTTTTGATGAAAATTATTTACAAGATTTTGAAAAATATGTCCCTATAGAAGAATAAAATATCACAAAGAAATAAAAAAATTTCGACAAAGAGTAAGCCTTTTTGTAAACTGGTTTAGTAGAAAAATTTATACATGAATAAAAAAATATGAAATATTTTTTTAAAACTATAATATTATTCTTTTTCGTAAGCAACGTAAGCGCTGTTTACTCTCAAGAGTTACAACTCATTCCTGAATTAAAAGAAAGAGTCACTGACTTAACTGGACTTCTTTCCTTAGAAGAAAAAGAAGAATTATCAACAAAACTAAAAGTTCATGAAGATCAAACTTCAAATCAAATTGCCATTTTAATTGTTCCAACCACTATTCCAGAAACAATAGAAGAATACAGCATGAGAGTAGTTGAAAAATGGAAACTAGGTCAAAAAGATAAGAACAATGGGGTTTTACTTCTTTTTGCAATGCAAGATAGAAAAATAAGAATTGAAGTGGGTTACGGATTAGAAGGAGCCTTACCAGATGCAAAAGCAAGTCGAATTATAAGAGAAATCATAGTTCCTGAATTTAAGAAAAGAAATTTTTATGAAGGAATCACTTTGGGAGTAAACGCCATAATAGATGTTCTCTCCAAAGGAGAGTTTGAAACTCCCATTCCTAAAAAAAACCAAAACAATAGTGTAGAGGAATCTAAACTTGAACAGATACTTTCTTTTCTTTTGGTGTTTTTCTTTTGCACTTATATTATTTTTATTTTTATAGCTCAATTTTTTTCCATAGAAGGATTTTTTCTTTCTCTAATTGCATTTGGAATTTTGAGTTTTTTGGGGAGTTTTTTTCTCCCAAATTCATTGGCAAAAAACATAGCTATTTTTGTAAATTTAATTTTATTTATTCTCTTAGAAATCATAAGACGATCTAGTAGTTCAGGTGGCACTCATTATTATAGTAGTAGTGGGGGTTCCGATTCTTCTTCCTATTCTA
>CALDSP010000279.1 GCA_937924465.1 uncultured Leptospiraceae bacterium | reverse complement strand
CTACTTTTGTTCGCAAGCCATTCAGAAAGCCAAAATCCTTCTATGGATTTTTTTTGAAAGATAAGAAGTCCCGGAACAACTTCAAAGTTTTGTTCTGATAAATTTCCATAAGAAATAATTTTGGAATTATAGGGAAGTTGAATAAAAAGTTTTGAAACTAAATTTCCACCTACAGAATCTAGTAAAATTTTTGCATTTAGCTTTTTAGTGAGTTTTAAAAATTCTGTTTCAAAATTTTCTTTTTCTGAGTTTAGAACGAACTCGGCTCCCATTTGACTTAGTTCTTCTACTTGTTCGTCTCTACGGACTATGTTTATAAGTGGGATTTGTTTTTCCTTACAAAGACGAATCATCATTTTTCCAAGTGCACTTGCTGCAGCGGTTTGGATGATGGCGGAGGTTTGGAATTCTTTAGCTAATTCAAATAAAGCAAAACAAGTAAGAGGATTGACAAAAAGCATACTTGCTTCTTCTAAACTTAATTCGGAGGAAACAGGAAGACAATTTTTTTCTTGAGTGAGAACATACTCTGCCCAAGCTCCTTCTCTTCCCGCAACAAAAGAAACTTTATCTCCAATTTTTAAAGTAGTGGATTTTCCTGTAGCCACTACAACTCCACTTCCTTCAAACCCTGCTGTAAAGGGAGGCTTTCTTCGAATTCCATAAAGTCCACGAATGAACATTAAATCGGAAGGGTTGATGGGAGAGGCAAAAACTTGAATTAAAATTTCTCCTTCTTTGGGAGTTGGAGTTTCTTTTTCTGTAAGACTCAATGAAAGATGATTTGCATTCCAATCTTGAAAAACAAGAGTTTTGTATGTTTTTGGAATTTCCATTTTGTTTCCTTTTTTTGTATAAAAATAAGCAAGAAAGAATCTAGTAAATGTTTTTTTATGCTTTCAGTTTTTTTAGTTTGAATTATTATTTGAATTTCATTTGAAAATTGTTTTATGTATAGAAGAAGTGTTGTTTGCGAAAATCAGAATAAAGAATTTAAAATAAAAATTCTTTTACTAGAATAACTACTTTGTATATTGCTTTTCAATAAAACTCAAAAAAAAAAATTGGAATGATATGGCACAAGAAAAAGAAGAATCACAACTGAAAGAAATTGTAGCAGTTTGTAAAAGAAGAGGATTTGTATTTCCGGGCTCTGAAATTTATGGAGGGCTTTCTAATTCTTTTGATTACGGTCCTTATGGGGCAGAGTTATTACAAAATCTTCGTAAACTTTGGTGGGAATACTTCGTGCAAAGAAGAGAAGATGTAGTAGGGCTTGATACTTCCATTTTACTTCATCCAAAGGTTTGGGAAGCATCTGGACATGTGAGCAATTTTTCCGATCCTCTCATGGATTGTAAGTCTTGTAAAGTTCGTATACGTGTTGATCATTTTCTTGAAGAAAAAAAAGGCTCAGCTTTTATTCAGGGACTTACGTTAAAAGAAATGCAAAAAATTATTGAAGAAGAAAATTATCCCTGTCCCAATTGTGGAGCAAGAGGAAGTTTTACAGAGGCGCGAAACTTTAATTTAATGTTTCGCACTCAGCAAGGGGCAAATGAAGGAGGAACGATTGATTTATATCTAAGACCTGAAACTGCTCAAGGGATTTTCATCAATTTTAAAAATGTTTATAGCACTTGTAGACGAAAAATTCCTTTTGGAATTGCTCAAATTGGAAAATCTTTTCGTAATGAAATTATGGCTCGTCAATTTGTATTTCGAACTAGAGAATTTGAACAAATGGAAATGGAGTATTTTTGTGAACCTGGAACACAAAAAGAATGGTTTAAGCATTGGGTAGAGTATTGTATGCTATTTTTAACAGATGTTTTAGGTTTAAAGAAGGAAAATCTAAGAATTCGTGAACATACAAAAGAAGAACTTTCATTTTATAGTGAAGCTACCTCTGACATTGAATATCATTTTCCTTTTGGATGGGGAGAACTTTGGGGTATTGCTTCTAGAACTGACTATGATTTAAAACAACATGAAAAGTTTTCAGGAGAAGACTTAAAGTATGTTGAACAGTCCAACAATAAAAAATATATTCCTTATGTAGTGGAACCAGCTTTAGGTTTAAACAGACTTTTTTTAGCAGTAATTTCCGATGCATACGGTGTTGAACAACTTCCAGATGGAGAAACCAGAACTGTTCTTCGATTTTCTACCAAAACAGCTCCAGTGAAAATGGGAATTTTTCCCCTTATGAAAAAAGAAGAATTAGTCCCTAAAGCTAGAGAGGTTTTTTCAATTCTTCAGACTCATTGGACTTGTGAATATGATGATAGTGGGGCAATTGGAAAACGGTACAGAAGACAAGATGAAATAGGAACTCCTTTTTGTATTACTATTGATTACCAAACGTTGAGTGACAACACAGTAACTGTAAGGGAAAGAGATTCCATGCAACAAGAAAGAGTTTTAATAGGAAATTTAAAATCTTATTTTATTGAAAAGTTTTAAGAGATTTCCTCTTCTTTGATTGGTTCTTTAAAAGCCAAATGTACATGATAAGCAAAATGGCTTTTTCCTAGTTTATTAATTCCAAGGGGAGTAGAGGAATATATATCTCTTACAATAGCTTCCTTTGTAAAATAACGACCATTGAGTTCAAAGTCAACAGAAATGCTCTCTCCAATTTTAGCAGGATAAGTTGTTAAAACTAACATTCCTCCATAGCTAATGTTTGCAACATGGCATTTTACCGAGTTAATTTCTGCAGAGATGGACACAGGATAACGCTCATATTCCCTTCTTTCTACAAAACTTTCTTCCATACTTACCTCTCAATTGATATTAAAGAAAACTTGCCAACAATTCAAATCCTTTACCTTCTCGAAGAACTTCCATGCTATCTGACGTAAAATCTATAATTGTAGAAAGTTCTGTGGGTAAAATTCCTGCATCTAAAATCCCATTTACCCTGGATCCATATTGCTTTTCTAATTCTTCTGGATTTGTTATATAATCTTCTTCTGACATAACCGATGTGGAGCAAAGAGTTCCTCCATGAACTTTTAGAAGTTCTTGAATGTAAATAGAATCGGGAATACGAATTCCAATTTGTTTGCTTTTTTCATTAGCGAGAGTTGCACGCGGGAGTTTACGGTTTGCCCGAAGAATAAAGGTATAAGGACCGGGAGTAATTTTCTTCATGATTTTAAAAGCTTCATTTGGAAGGTAGTCTACATACTCAGACGCAAGAGAAATATTTGGACAAAGTAAAGAAAGAGGTTTGTTTTTAGGAATGTTTTTGAGTTTAAAAATTTTTTCTAATCCTACTAAAGACCGGGAATCAGCAATAAGAGCGTAAACTGTATCGGTAGGGAAAATATATACTCCACCATTTTTAAGTTCTTGAGAAATACTTTTTAGCACTCTTATTTCGGGATTTTTAGGGTGGAGTTGGAATAACATAAACTAAGGTAAAATTTCTTCATCAAAATCTAAATGATAAGGATTGCAAATGGAGTTATGAGACTTGGCTTTTTCAAAAAGTTTGTCATATTTTATGGTTCCTTCTTCATCATCATAAAATTCGCGGCTAATATAATGATCTCCTTGAGTATAATAATTTCCAAAAGAATCACATTCGTTTATATCTTCGTTTAAAAGTCGTTTTTGACAACTACTAAGGATAAGCAGTAAGCTCATAAATAAGCAAATTCTTTTCATGTGACTAAGAGTTTTCATTTGCTAGGTTCTGCTTCTTTTCCTTTTGGGGTTTCAGAAGATTCTAATCCTAATTTAGACTGGAGAGATTTCTTTAAATTTTCTCTTTCTTTTTCTCTTTCTTTTTCTCTCTCTGTATGAATTAAGTATAGGCAATCATCATAATCTTTGATAGCTTCTTTGGGAATAAAATCCTCTTCAATCAAAAAGCCTTTTGCAATTCTTTCATTTATTTTTAAATTTTTGTTTTTTGTTTTGTTTATTAAATATGGAATTTTAATAAGTTGATTGATTCCATTTTTTAAAGAATAAATGGCTTCTACATAGTTCCCTCTAGTTTCTAGATCCTCTGCATTTCGTTTGTGTTCGTTTGCAGTCGCTAGCATTTTTTCATAAGAAGAATTTGATAAATCATTTGCTGTTCCATTGATTTTCATATCAATTACCATGTAAGAATAATCGGAATAATACTTAGTAAATACTTCTTTGTATTTTGTTAAAAAGTTTTTAGAATGTTCATTCATTTCAGATTGATTTTGTTCAAATTTTTTTCTTGCTTCAAGATAATTTTTTTCACCCAACGTAATAGATGCCTCTACAAAAGATTTCATAAGTTCATTGTATTTTTGTTCTTCTCCAAAATTATAGAAAGAACTTTTGAGTTTTTTTAAATGACGAATGTTTGTTTGTTTTATGTTATTTGCTACAAGTTGAGGATCTAAAACAACAGTGCCAGACTCTAGTTTTAAAGGTTTGGACTCTTTTTCCACTTCTTTTGTGGAAGGAGTCTTTTCTTGAGCAAAAACCAAAACAAATAGGAAATGGAAACTAATGAAAAATTGAACTAAAGTTAAATTCTTTAAGAAAACTTTCATAGTTATTTTATCGACAAAAAACCTTTGAGTCATAATCAGAATCTATGCTAGTTTTGAAATCTGCCTCTCCTAGAAGAAAAGAAGTTTTAGAAAAATTAGGACTTTCCTTTCAAATTTCACCAAGTACAATTGAGGAAACACTATTAGAAAATGAACACTTTCTTACTTATCTAAAACGTGTTACTTTAGATAAACTTGAAACTTCCAAAATTCAAGAAGAAAATTGGGTTTATGTCGCATCTGATACAATTGTAGTCCTAGGAGAAAAAATTTTTCCAAAGCCTATTTCTGAACAAGAATGCTTTTCTTTTTTATTAGAACTCAATGGTAAAATTCATAATGTATTTTCTTCATTGGCTATTTATAAAAATTCTGAAGTTATCTATGATTTCGATACAACCCTTGTTCAAATGAAAAATTTAAAAGAAGAAGAAATTTGGAACTATATAAAAACTGCAAGTCCCTTAGATAAGGCTGGGGGATATGGGATTCAGGATGAAAATTCTCCTGTAAAATCTTTTGAGGGTTCTTTTATAAACGTGCTTGGTTTTCCAATACGGAAATTTTTGTTATATATAAACATTTGGAAAAAATATTTGTAATTACACTCTAAATTCAAAAATTCTTCCTTTTTCAATGAATTTTTTATCTTTTTTGAACTCTTTTGAATTTTTGAACTCTTGGTATGCTTCTTGGTTGAAGTAGTTTTCATTAGAATAAGTTTTGTTCACTTGTGGTAAAGAATGAAAGGTAAGCATAGGAGGACGAGTATAAACTACAGGATCTTGAAAGAGGTAAATCTTCGGAGCAAAATCATTTGTAAAATTATTCATTTTTATTCCTCCTTTTTTTAGACTAGTTTAATGAAATAAAATTTTCAATCAAATAAAAAAAATAAAAATAGTAATAGGAGGAGGTTTTATGAATCAAAATAAAGTCATTATTCTAACTGGAGCTACTGATGGAATTGGACGAGAAGGAGCTTTTCAATTATCACAAAAGGGTTATATTCTTGGTATTCATGGAAGGAATAAAACGAAACTAGAGCTTTTAAAAAATGAAATTGTCTCCAAAACTGGAAATTCTGAAGTTTATACATTTCAAGCAGATTTTTCTGAATTAAACCAAGTAAAAGAAATGGCAGAACAAATTAAAAATAAATTTCCAAAGATTTACTGCCTTATCAATAATGCGGGAACTATAGAGAAAGAAAGGAAAGTAAATTCTTTAGGTTTAGAATTAACTTTTGTGGTAAACCATTTATCTCATTTTTTACTTACTAGAGAATTGTTGGAATGTTTAAAGTCCGAGGCTCATGCTCGAGTTATTACAGTGAGTTCTGTAGCACATCGAAATGGAAAAATTGATTTTGATGATCTACAAATGGAAAAATTTTATTCTGCTTATCAGTCCTATGCGAATTCTAAGTTAGCCAATATCTTATTTACTTTTGAATTAAGCAAACGTTTAGAAGGAACAAATATCACAGCAAATTGTTTGCATCCGGGTGTGATTGATACAAAACTTTTAAGAGAAGGTTTTCCTGGAACAAAAGGAGCTAGCACCCAAGAAGGTTGTGATAACACTGTTTATCTAGCAACTTCTGAAGAAGTAAAAAACATAACAGGGAAATATTTTATAAGGAGGGATCCTGCAGAAGTTTCTCCAATTGCTAAAGATTTAGAAATTCGTAAACGCTTTTGGGAAATTTCTGAAAATTTGCTTAGAGTTTAAAAAATTCAATTTCATCTCCCAATATTTTGGAAGTATTCTCTAAGCTCTTAGATTCATTGGATATATTTTCAATGCCTTTTAAACTTTCTTCTGTTGATTTTTTTAGTTGTTCAATAGAGTCAAAAGCTTCTCTTGTTTTATTGCTTTGTGCTGCTATTTTTTCACGAATTTTATCTGCTTTGTCTTTTACTTGTCCAATTTCTTTATCAATGAGACTATTCAGTTCTGTTTGAGATTGGACGTTCTCATAAATGTTGTTCACGCTGTCTCCTATTTTTCTTACACTAGCAATAATGTGATTGAAAATGTCTACTGTAATGTTGACTTTAGAGATTCCCGTTTTAATTTCTTCTTCATTTTCTTTGAGTTTTTGAGAAATGTTACTTACACTTCTACGTGTTTCTTCTGAAAGTTTAGCAACTTCTCCTGCAACAACTGTAAATCCAAGTCCTTGGTCACCAGCTCTTGCTGCTTCAATTGCAGCGTTGAGCGCAAGTAAATTTGTTTTATTGGAAATGTCTTCAATGATTTTTATGATTTTTCTCATTTCTCCAGAACTTGCCCCAATTTTACGAATGCTATCTTCCATTTCTCGAACTGAAGAACTACTCTTTTCAATTTGTTTTTGAGTTTCTTTTACAGAAGAAGAAGCATTTTGAGAAAGTTTTTCAATGTCTGTTATTTTTAAATATAAGTTGCTTACTTTCTGATTTAGTTCTGCAAGCAACCGAAATTGGAGTTTAGATTCTGTAGAAATTTCTGTAATTCCTGCATTTAGCTCTAATAAGAATTCATATACATTGTCTACGGATTGTTTTTGATCTCGTACGATTTCTTTAAAGTGTACGGTATTAGAAGCTAAGGATTGAGCAGAGTTTTCTAGATTTGTTGTGGCTTTTTGGATTTCTAAAAGAACTTTGCGTATTTTTTGAATTAACTCTCCCATAGCTTCAGAAAGTTCTCCAAACTCATCTCCAGAGGTTTTAGAGATAGGATTGAGTTTTCTTAAATCTCCTTTAGACACAGAATTTGCAACTTCAATTACTTCTTGAAGAGGAATGAGTCTTTCTCGAATAGAATAGTAAATTAAAAATGCAGTGATTCCTACTCCAAGTACCAATATAATAAATAAAGTAGAAGAAAGAGTTATAGCTTTATCAATAATTTCTTTTTGATAAAATAGAGTAACGATTGTATATCCATATTGAGAGTTGCGATTAAAATTTATAAGGGCTGTTCTAGAATTTATTTCTCCTAATATAGTGCCGTTGTCTTGCCCAGAATCTAGAATTTGTTTTAAAACTGTTGAATTAGAAATATTTTCTTTTAAAATTTTGCTTTCATCGGGATGTGCTACAATCAAGTGATTTTTATTAAAAATAAAGCTATAACCTTCTTTTCCAATTTGAATATTTTTCACAATTGGTTGAGCAAATTTGGAGTAGTTTACTGCAAGATATAGTCCAGCTTTTACTTGTTTGTTTACTAAGATTGGAGCACTAACTAAAACGGTGGTTTTGTTTGTAATAGAAGAATGGTGTGGTATGCTTACGTATGTTTTTTCTTTTAAAACATTTTCTATGTTTTCTTGATTTTCAGGAGCTTTCAATTTTAATCCTACTGAAATTGGGTTAGAACTTGCATAAATTGTTGGTTCCAAAGAAGCACTTGCAATAAAGATGTTATCATAAATTGATAACTCTTGTTGAAGTGAAACAATAAATTTGGTAGCATCATTATAATTTCCATTTTCGACAGAATTTACTACTACGGGAGTTTTTGATAAAATTTGAACTCTAGAGATTTGATTATTGTGAAACTCATCAATTTGTTTGTCTATATTTTTGCCAATGTTGGAGATTTGATTGCCGTAAGAATCATACAAGAACCTATAAGACAGAAAGGCAGAAACCCCGACCAAAGTACAAGCAAAAATAGTCATTACAAGAATTACAATTAAAGAAAGTCGAACTTTTAGACTGTGTGTATTCATAGCTCTCCGAATATCTCAATTTATTATCGGAAGGAATAGTTTCCATATAATAGAAAATAACGATTATGACTCGTCTAACGCTATGTTTACAAAAAATTCTCTAGTCAAAGTATAAAATCGAAGGCTTAAAAGTACTTTTTCAAAAAACCATTTGACTTAATTGAAAACAAAAGGTTATAGGTTATTTTGAGGTATTTCTTATGGAAGATTCATATAATAAAAAAGGTTTTACCACTGTTATTGTGGCTTTGCTTTTAAATGTCTTATTTTTTGTTTATGTTTCCTTTATTCATCCAGGAGTCGTAGGGGTGGATAATATAGGAAAACAAACTCCTAAACCAATCCATCATCAACCTAAAGAGTCAAAACAATGAATCTCTTTTTGGGATTAGTTTTTTGCTTACTTACTTTTTTACTAGCCTACGATCCTAGTTATACACAAAATCAAAATAAACTTCCTGTTATTCTTGAAGACATGGTCATTCAAAACAATGTAGGCAAAAAAATTGATCTTTCGACTCAATTTATCAATATTGAAGGACAAGAGGTCGTATTAAAGGAATTTTTTCAGACTGGTAAACCAGTCCTTTTGTCAATGGTTTATTATCGTTGTCCAACTCTTTGTAATTTTCATTTAAATGGTGTAAGTAAAATGCTAAAGTCTCTACGTTATGAGTTAGGAAAAGATTTTACTTACGTCGTTGTGAGTATTGAACCAAAAGAAACTCCCGAACTTGCCAAGGAAAAACAAACAGCTTATATAAACGATTTTTTAAAAGATAAACCAAATTATTCCAAAAAAGGTTGGAATTTCTTAGTTGGGAAAGAAGAAAATATCAAAAGGCTAGCAGATAGTTTGGGGTTTCCTTATAAATGGAATCCAAACAACCAGCAGTGGGTTCACCCCGCGATTTTGTATATTTTAAATCCTGATGGCACCATCTCCTCGTACTTACATGGAATTGAATTCAATAAAACAGATGTTTCCTTTGCAATTACGGAGGCAAGTCAGGGCAAACTTGGAAATTTCTTTGAGAAAGCGGCACTTTTTTGTTTTCAATTTGATCCAAATCGTGGGAAGTATTCTATTTATGCTTACAATCTCATGAGGTTGGGAGGAGCTATTACAGTATTGGTTTTAGCTATTTATTTGATTGGGTTTTGGTATCGTAGTGCAAAATTTCGCACGGAAAGTATGTAAATTTTTTAGTTAGGGGGTAATATGAATTTTGGGCTTTTGTCTGTTTTAGCAAATACATTTATGCCTGTAAGAGGTACAGAGATAGCGGGAGATGTGGATGCGCATTACGCATTCTTAGTAATTGCAAGTTTAATTTCCTTTATCATCCTTGTAGGTGGAATGACGGTTTTTATTATTAAGTATCGTCGCAGGTCAGAGAATGATCAAACGGCTTACATAACACATAACACATTTCTTGAGTTTTTATGGAGTTTTATTCCCTTTCTTATTGTAGTTGGAATTTTTTATTGGGGGAAAGAAATTTACAATAAAATGCGAACTTTTCCTGAACAGGCAGAAGAAATTCATGCCATTGCTCAAAAATGGCTTTGGGAATTCAAATACAAAAATGGAGTCAGTATTTCAGGAAAAGACGTCGTCCTTCATGTTCCTGTGGGCAAGCCTGTCAAACTGATTATTTCATCAAGAGATGTACTACATAGCTTTTTTATTCCTGCTTTTAGAATTAAACAAGATGCGGTTCCCGGTAGGTTTACATACCTTCATTTTACTCCAACCCAAGAAGGTGAATATCAGGTTTTTTGCACTGAATACTGCGGTCAAGAACATTCCAATATGCCTGCTAGAATTCGAGCTTTGGAACCCGAAGCTTATACGGCTTGGTTAAAAGAAATGAAAGAAAATGCACCTCCAGACCCTACTGAGGGAAACGCAATGGCAGCGAAGGGATCTGAACTTTATAGAGAAGCTGGATGCATAGGTTGTCACTCTCTAGATGGAAGTAAAATGTCAGGTCCTACCTGGAAAGGATTATATAATTCTAAAAGAGAATTTACGGATGGAAGTTCCACACAAGCAAACGACAATTACATTTTGGAGTCTATTATCAATCCACAAGCCAAAATTGTAAAGGGGTTTGGACCAGCAATGCCACCCTATGCTGGACGATTTACAGAAGAAGAAATTTCTGCTATTATTGAATTTATTAAGACTTTAAAATAAATTAAGGAGGGACACATGTCGCAAGCAACTGAATTAAAAGTAGTTGATGATGTGGGTGAGAAAAATTATTTACGTCATCAAAGAGGTTTATGGTCATGGCTTACTACGGTAGATCATAAACGAATTGGAATTATGTATATGATTGCAGTTCTTACCTTCTTCTTGATTGGTGGGATCTTTGCACTTCTAATTCGTTTGGAATTATTCACACCTGGTCGCACTATTATGAGTGATGAAACTTACAATAAGGTCATGACCTTTCATGGTGCTATCATGGTCTTTATGGTGATTATTCCAGCCATTCCTGCTATATTTGGAAATTTTGTTCTTCCGATTATGTTGGGAGCTAAAGATGTAGCTTTTCCTCGATTGAATTTAGCTAGTTGGTATGTATTTATGGCGGGAGCAATTTTAGCCGCTTCTACTCTTTTTATTGGCGGAGTCGATACAGGATGGACTTTTTACACGCCTTATAGCATTAGTACCGGAACAAACGTCGTCTTAACTGTGCTGGGTGCTTTCACAATGGGAATGGCTTCCATTCTTACGGGATTGAATTTCATTGTAACGATTCACAAACTGAGGGCCCCTGGACAAACCATGCATAGAATTCCTCTTTTTGTTTGGGCAATCTACGCAACTTCTATTATTCAAATTTTAGCTACTCCCGTACTTGGAATTACTCTGCTTTTGATTGCCGCAGAAAGAATTTTAGGAGTGGGAATTTTTGATCCAGCTTTAGGAGGAGATCCCGTTCTCTTTCAACACTTCTTTTGGTTTTACTCTCATCCTGCCGTTTATATTATGGTTCTTCCTGCTATGGGAATTATCAGTGAGCTTGTTTCTACATTTTCCCGAAAAACAATTTTTGGTTATACAGCCATTGCTTATTCCTCCTTAGCAATAGCTGGTGTAAGTTTTATAGTTTGGGGACACCACATGTATGTAAGTGGGCAGTCAGAATTTGCAGGAAAACTTTTTTCAATTCTTACCATGATGGTTGGAGTGCCAACAGCCATTAAACTTTTTAACTGGATTTCGACAATGTACAAGGGTTCCATTCGTTTTGATTCTCCCATGCTTTATGCAATTGGATTTATGTTCTTGTTTACTATAGGAGGCTTGACGGGAATTTTTCTTGCTTCCTTGGGAATGGATGTACATTTTCACGATACTTATTTTGTAGTAGCCCATTTCCACTATGTAATGGTGGGAGGAACTCTTATGGCTTTTACTGGAGGAATTTTCTATTGGTTTCCCAAAATGTTTGGAAAAAAACTAAGTGAACCAATGGGAAGGATTTCGTGGTTTTTGATTTTTACAGGGTTTAATGTAACTTTTTTCCCACAATTTATTTTAGGAGCCATGGGAATGCCTCGTCGTTATTATGATTATCTTCCTGAATATACAAGTCTCAATCAAATTTCTACAATTGGCTCATGGTTGATTGCGCTTGGTTTTGTCGTGGTTCTTATTGCAGTTATTAAAGGATTAGTAAGTGGAGAAAAGGCCGGCGCTAATCCTTGGGGGGGAAAAACTTTGGAATGGAAAACAGCTTCCCCTCCACATTTTGAAAATTTTGAAACTACACCAGTTGTCACAGAGGGACCTTATGAGTATCGTTAATACACACGAAAAAGAACACGCGCACCATGGTTTTGGAGTAGATGAGCAGGGACATTTTCATCATGCTCATCATTTTAAAGATGCAAATCATCAGTATGAATCCTCTAAGCAAGGAATTTGGCTTTTTATGGTTACGGAGATTCTTATGTTTGGAGGTTTATTTGTAGCTTATGCCATTTACAAATCTTTGTATGCTCCTATTTTTCATGTAGGAAGCTCATTTTTAGATGTGAAATGGGGCACAATCAATACAGTAATTTTAATTACAAGCTCCTTCACAATGGCTCTTGGAATTTATTACAACCAAACCAATCAATTCAAAAAAGCAGTCATAGCTTTGGCACTTACAATTTTATGTGCTTTGGGATTTATGGGTATAAAGTATATTGAGTATTCTCATAAAATTCACGATGGTTTACTTCCCGGAAAATTCTTTCATAATAAGGAATATCCTAAAAGATTGAGTGAGTATATAAAAAAATACGATATTTCAGATTTGACTCCTCAAATGCAAGACTTAGTGAAAAATCCTAAAAAATTAGAGAAAGCCTCCGCGTTATATTTTGGATTTTATTTCGCTATGACAGGGCTCCACGGTCTTCACGTAGTCATTGGAGCTTGTCTTATCTTTTGGGTAATGATTAAGACCCACAGGAGACGTTTTAGTTCCGAGTATTATACACCTGTAGAAGGGGTTGGGATTTTTTGGCATATTGTTGATTTAATTTGGATATATTTATTTCCATTATTATATTTGGTTGGATGAGAGGTTATATGGAAGGTATTTTAAATTATTTAATGTATATTTTAGCTTTGGTGATCATTATTCCACCATTTTTTGGATTTGGACTTTCTCCTTTATTGATTGTCAAAGGAGCACTGGGGATATTCTTTGGGAATGCTTATGCGTTACTTGCAGAGGGGAAAATTATTAAAAAGTTTTTAGACACTTCAAGAAAACAGGGGAAAACTCCACCTGCTCCAGCTCTAAAAGCTTTGGAAACTCTTCAACAAAAAATTGACGAGTTAGAAGATCCCTCTTTAAAGAAAAAGGAAACTCACAAGGAGCACGAACACCATGCCCATCATGTAATTCCCATTCCAGTTTATGTAGGGGTTTTGGTTGTCCTTTTGATTGGAACAGCAATTACAGTTTGGGTGGCACAGTTTGATTTTGGAGCATGGAACACAATCATTGCTATGCTTGTTGCTACAATCAAAGCTAGTTTTGTACTTGGGTTTTTCATGCATTTGAAATACGACAATATGATGAATCGGGTTATCTTTGGTTCAGGATTTTTCTTTTTGTTACTTCTCATTAGTTTTAGTGCGGCAGATATATTTACCAGAGTTTTAAATCCTTAAAATGAAGCAGTGTAAATGTGGAACGACTCGAAACTCCCCCGATGCAGTCCCAGTATTTGAATATTCCATTGGGGGAATGATAAAGTTATTGTTTGGTCTTACAGCAATTCCTACTTATTATAAATTTCAGTGTAAAAAATGTGGTGAGTTCTTTGATGAACTGAATGAAACAGAACTCAAAAATTTTCGTTATTAGGAAATAAAAAAATGGCAAAATGGAAACTCTTTTTTACGACTCTTCCTTATGTTTTTATGATTTTACTAGCTAAGCTTCTACTTGGTAAGGTTCTTGGATTTGAAGGATTTTTAGAATTAGGGGAGGTGAGTTTAGTTCTCACTGGGGGTATTTTTCTAATTGGTTTTATGTTAGCTGGAACTATGGCCGATTACAAAGAAAGTGAAAAAATACCGGGTGAGATAGCAGTCGCATTGGAAACAGCAGAAGACACTATCATTCAGGTCTCTATGAATGCTAAAGACCCTTCCAAAATTGATACGAAGGTGATTTTGAATCAACTTTTAGAATTAGGACAAACAATTGTCTCTTGGTTTTATAAGAAAAAAAATGATAAAGAACTTTTTTCAAGCTTAAGCTCGTTTGTGAATCTAATTTCAGAGCTAGAAAAATTAGGTGCCAATGGTGGAGGATGTGGAAAAATC
>CALDSP010000278.1 GCA_937924465.1 uncultured Leptospiraceae bacterium | reverse complement strand
TTTTCTAAACAGGCTTGAACTAATTGGTTTGTACAAACTAGTTTGTCTAAGTTTTGTTTGGCAAACTCCATTTTTACCCAAGCAGTAAAATCATCCACATATCCAGTAAGACCAATGGAAAGAAAACTTCTTAGTTCATCTAAAATTTTCTCCTCTAAATTAAAATTTTGCATAATCCCCTATTCAATGTTTTTTTGAAAAAATTGCAAGAATTAAATAAAAATCAATAAAAAAACATTCTAAACTTTTAAACTTCCCATTGTGAGATACAATATAAAAAAAGTTTCCAATAACAAGATTTTAATTCTTGAAAAAAGAAAATTTTTACTTTTACGTATTTTTTCACTCTTATGGAAAGTTTTTAAACTCCTCTTTTTTATGAAATACCAATTTATTTTTAATGAGCCTAAACAATCTATTAATTTAAAGAAATATCGTAAAACCGTTTCTACAATTCGCATTCCCGTCTGGCTAGATTGCGCAATTGCTAAAGCTATAAAAAGGCACAAAAACTTGGAAAAGTATTTAGGACTTTTATTGAAAAGGTATAGGGTCCTATTTTATGGAAACTTTTTTCAGCCATCTAAAAGTCCAAAAACAAAATATCAAAAGCGCGGGGAAAAATATGTAACACATAAATTTCGCCCTGAAAATAGAGATTGGTTAGAACTTAAGATGTGGGCTGATTCTCTTGGGGTTTCTGCTTGTTTTATGTTTGTCCAACTTTTAGAGATCGATGAGAAAAACGAATTTTTCGCAAACTCCAAACTCTTTCGTTATTTTAGTTTTGTAGTTACTACACCATTCTATGGGAGAGTTCCTCAACTACGAAAGAATCTTCGAAAAGGAAGGAGCATTCTGGAACGATGGATCACATTTTATGATCCACCGGAGCCAATCCATGAGTCTCCAACCTAACCAAAATAAATTTGACGAATTTTAATATATCAAACAACAAAAATATATTGATTTTTTGATTTTATTTTTTCATACTTCTAGTTTTATCGAAATATGAAAATTACACTTAAGAGAATAGAAGAACCTTTCGTGTTACAAGCTAGTAATGAATCAGGTAACATTGTAAATATTGATGCCTCCACTGAAATAGGAGGCAAAGGAATGGGAGCAAGACCCATGGAAATTCTACTTATGAGTTTAGCCGGATGTTCAGGAATTGACGTGCTAAGTATTTTAAAAAAACAAAAACAAAATGTAACAAATTTTGAAATAGAAGTAAATGGAGAAAGAGAAACAGGTAAGCTCGCTAATGTATTTGTAGATATTCATATACATTATAAATGCAAGGGTGAGATTCTAGAAGAAAAGTTAAAACATGCAATCGATCTCTCTTTAGAAAAATATTGTTCTGTTGCAAAAATTCTTGAGAAGACAGCAAAAATTACCTATTCTTTCAGTATAGAAAAATAAAGTAAATTATAAGTTTAAGAAATTTTTACAAAAAAGCAATGATTATGGTTGTAAAACCCAATTTTTTTCCGATTATAGTTTAAATAAAAAATTTTTACTATAAGGCAGTCAATTATGCATGTAGAAAATGCATCTACAAAAAATAGTATTTTCATTCCTTCAAGTTTTAAGATTACTGGAACACTTGCTTTTATTTTAAAGAAAGTTGCAGAACGACAAAAAAATATAGAATCTCTTTATAGTTTTGAAAAACATCCTTATTATTATATCACAATTGACTATTTAGCTGAACTCATTCAAAATACCTCTTCCCTTACTGAAGATGAAAAATCAAAACAAGCAGTAGATCAGGCTTTAGAACAAATGTTAGATATTTACTCAAATGGAAGAGTTAAGTATGGTTATCTTTACCCAATTTTTTTTAGAGAGGATAAAAAAATTATTTGTAAAATTGTAATCATTGCCCCACAAAAAGAACCAGAAACAGAAATAGCACCTCTTAGACAAAACTGTTTTGAATTTTCAAAAGAAATCCTAGATACAATCCTAAGTGGAAAAGTAAAAAAAAATTTAGAGTATGAGGGAGACTACCCTGTTGAGTTAGTATATAAAAAAGTTTCCAGCGAACTTGTAAAATTAAATCCTTATGCTCTTTCTTTTGAACATGAATTTTTAATTTTAATGACTAAAGCCTTTCATCCATACAATTATATTCCACAAGATGATTTTTTTGAAGATTTATACAACTATTCAAAAAATTACGAAAACTTTTTAGAAATAAATCCCAAATATCATATTATAGATGAAGAACTTGAAATTTCAAAAGAAGGAAATTTTTTAAAAGAGCCAAAAATTTATTTTCATTTTATAACTTTAATTCAAGCTCTTGAAAAGTTTGTAATGGATCATCTTTCTCCTCTAACAGAATCCTTGAACTATACAATTGCACATTCAAGGATCAAAAATCACATAGAAACTTTTTCTCCAATTTATTCAGATTATCCCGAAAACGAACATTCTCGTTTAAATTCACTCAATGAAATTCTACAATATCTACCAATTGACGAAAGCATAAAAGAAAAAGATCAACAACTTATTGAAAAAGCTAAAAAAATTGTTACTATACTTTATGATTTAGAAAAATTATTTCCTTTAGTAAATGAG
>CALDSP010000277.1 GCA_937924465.1 uncultured Leptospiraceae bacterium | reverse complement strand
GGAAAGATTTTGAATCTTACAAAAAAAATTTGCAAACTAAGTATCCTTTTCAGCTTATATTTCAAAACTGCACCACAGAGATCTTTTCATTCCTAAACCAAATTGTAGAAAATGATCCCGAGAAATCTAAAAATTTTTATGGTGGTTATATTAGCACAAAAAATAACTTAAACTTTATTCCATTTGTAGCTTATAATTCAGTGAAAAATAAATACTATACAAGGTATAGTATATACTTTCCATCCTATAGAATAAGATATTTAAATGATTTAGCTCAAAAAAAAGATTGGAAAAAAATTTTTATGGAATCAAATACTCTGACTTCAGAGATTTATGAATTCAACGAAGAAGATGGCTGGTTTTTATTTTTTACAGATGATACATTTTTCTTACGTCCTTTTTTTGGAGTTGTAAATTTAGGAGTTTCAGTTGCTGAACTGGGCTATGGAGTTTTAAAGTTTCCTCTAGATAAAGGAAAAAAACTTCAAACTGGAGCTATGAATTTTATATTTTCATTTCCAGAAATTTTTTTTATGAACGTTCGAAAAGGGAATTTTCTTTGGCGCGTCCCTTACTCTCAAGAGAAACAAGTAATACCCCAAGCAAAATAAGACAAGTTCCAAAAATTTCTGCAAACCCAATTTTTTCATTTAGTAAGTAATAGCCTAGAAGAATTGTAGAAACAGGTCCTAGAGTTCCAAGAATTGCACTTTGAGTAGAACCAATTCTTTTAATTCCTTGCGTAAGAAGAAAGGTAGGAATTACAGTAGAAATAATTGCCATAAGTAAACCCAAATAATAAATTCTGTTGCTTAACGTCTTAAGAATAGAAAAATCTCTCGTAAAAGAAAAATGCAAAATAATACAAACTCCCGAAATACTTAAAGCATAAGCAGTATACTTACTTGATCCCATTTTGAAAATTAATTTTTCACTTCCAAGTAAATAAATAGAATAACAAAACGCACTTAAAAAAACTAAACTCCCACCAATGAAAACATCTTGATTGATCCAAAATTTTTCTTTTACAAAAATAAACAATATTCCAGAATAAGTAATTATTAAAGCTATAACTTGCTTTTTTGTAGGATTTCTTTTATAAAGAAAACTTGCTAGTAAAACAACTAAAGTTGGGTAAATAAAAAGAATTACTCTTTCCATACCTGCAGGTATATATTCTAACCCCCAAAAATCAAAAAGACTAGCTAAATAATATCCTATAATTCCTAAAAATAAAATTTTAAATTTGTCACGTAACGTAAGCTTATATTTTTTATTTGAATTTTTCAAAATAACCACTAAAAAAAATGGAAGTGCTAAACCCATCCTCAAAAACAAAATAGTAACTGCATCATTTAATTCTTGATAAGCTAATTTTGCAAATACAGATTTTGCAGAAAAACTAATGGTAGAAATTAAAACAAATATAGAACCTAAGAGAATTTCTCTTTGAGACTTGTCCAAGACTTTTTCATTATTTATAAAACTTATTTTTTGTCGTTTAAAAAATAGCTTGTTTTGAATTATTAAAAAAAAATAAATTCACCTTTTTAATATAATTTACTTAAAAAAATTTTTAAAAAAAGGTTACTATTTCAAAAGACAATCTAATTTTGTTCGTATTTGTGCATTCTTTTTTAAAAATCTTTTTCTCCTCTCAGAAAAGGAGAAGTTATGAAACAAGCAAGCAAAGGCACTGCCAAAGAATTAAAAACTAAAAAAGAAGAGTTTCAAAAAATCTTGTCTGTTCTAAATCGTTACTACCATAATTCCAAAGAAAATTTAACTGATTCTCAAATTTTCCGTGAAAAAGTAGCTTTAGTAGGACAAGAAAACTTGCGTATTTTCTTAAAGAAATTTGGAAAATATGAATTTTTCATTACCGCAAAAATTTTAGAACAAGAAAAATGGATTCAAGATAGTTGGATTCATGTAGATGGAATTCAAGAGGAAAGAGATCAACTGAAAAGAAAAGGTTTACTCAATCATCCTGTTTTTTCTATTACTTGTGTGAGTGATCTTTACAAAATAGCAGAAAAATCGGAAGAAAACTTATCCAACCTTCCGTAGAGTACACTGCTTGCCATAAAGCAAAAGATGTACTCTAAAAAAATTTTTTTTACTAGTTATTAACACAGAGGATGGCAAACAAGATTTTAGCCTTGGATGTTCATTTTAGCGAGCAATTCTCTTGCCATCTCTCCCGCTTTAGCGTTAATACTTTGAATGGTCTCATAAATACTACCAATGGTTTTATCTTGCCATTCACGAGTTTGATTTATGGGACCTTCTAACTGCTCAAAACGAGATAGAAAATCAAGAGGCATATTTGCAATTTGCCTGTGAACCTGTTCTACACTAGTAGCTCCATTTTTAATAGCTTCTTCGACTGCTTTTTGTAATTCAACTAAGTTAATCATACTGCTCTCCTTCAAAAGTTTATTTTCTAATTCGGATTTTTCTAGAAAAAAATACAAGCAATTTTTTTTATCAAAAAAGGTTTACAATCTCTCGATTTTTAAGAATATAATGATATGGCTGGACTTGCTACCAAAAATCCATCTACAAAAAAAAAATCTCAAGAAAGTCCAAAATTAGAATCATACCTTAGCCTTATTTTTTTGTTTTTATCACTCTTTACTGCTTTTTCTCTCTTTTCTTATGATGATGGAGAGTATGGCGCTCAAAATAACTTATTCGGAAGAATTGGACATTTAATTTCCTGGCTTCTTTTTTTCTTTCAAGGACGGTCTGCCTTTCAAATTCCTTTTTTTCTGTTTGGATTTGGAATTGTTTTCTTTCAAAAAAAAGATGCCAATTTAAAAAATCTTCTCTATGGATTAGGAATTGTATTACTTGCAGGATCGGTTTATGCAAATTTATTTGAGAAAGATATTTCTAGCTTAAAACATGGAGGAGGAAGGCTTGGAACTTGGATTTCTGAACTATTAGAGTATTTTGTTGGAAAGTCGGGTCGCGCCTTAGTTGCTTTGGCTGCTTATATTTTTGGAATCATTCTTATGCTAAAAGAATTTCCTAAAGAAATTAATAAACAAGCTTGGTCAAAAATTTATTTGAAAATCAAAGAAAGACTTATACTTCTAGCACTTCCAAAACCCAGCATAGCTTCTGAAATCAAAGATGCAACAAAAGAAATTCCCTTAAAGGATTATGATTTACCCTGGATTGAAGTGAAAAAAGTTCCAACAGATTGGAAATTTGCAACAAGCAAAACTTTTTCTACTGATACAAATTACAAAACTTCTATTGTCACAGAAATTAAAGATGAAAATCTTGAAACTTCCGACAATATCTTAGAAAGAACAAAAAACTTTTTTGAAACTATAAAA
>CALDSP010000276.1 GCA_937924465.1 uncultured Leptospiraceae bacterium | reverse complement strand
CTTTTTTCAGATACTTTTACTTTGTTTGTTTTATCCCGATTGATTACGGGTTGTATGGGAGGAAATATTTCTGTTGCTTCTGCGGCTATGGCCGATATAACTCCAAAAGAAAAGAGAGCTAGTGGAATGGGATTGATTGGAGCAGGAATTGGTTTAGGTTTCTTATTTGGTCCACCTTTAGGTGGTATTTTTGCTCATCTCCCAAGTTTTTTACCTACAAATATTACACTTACAATCTTTCCAAATTCTGCACTTTTATCCAATTTGTTTGCTTTATTAAATCTTTTATTAGTAATTTATTTTTTCAAAGAAACTCACACTCAAAGGGATCCAACTCCTCTTATTCATCCTGTTTTGATGATTCAAAACTCAAACAAAAAAGTTTTATTAATTTCTTTAATTTATTTTCTTTTTACTCTTGGTTTTTCTGGAATGGAATTTTCAATAAATTTTTTTTTCCATGATATTCTGCATTTTACCCCACGCCAAATTGGGTTTAGTTTTGTGTACATGGGTTTAATTATTATACTCGTTCAAGGAGGAGTTGTCCGAAAGATTTCAGGAAAAATTCAAGAGAGAGATATTTCTATTCTAGGGAGCATATTATTGGTTATAGGATTTATAAATCTAAGCCTTTCAAAAACACCTTTTTTCACATTTGTATCTCTTAGTTTTCTTTCCTTTGGAGGGGCACTATTAAACCCAAGTTTATCTTCCTTGGTTTCCATTTTTACTAAGGGAGAAGATCAAGGAAAGACTCTAGGTATGTTTCGAGGTTTGGGATCTTTAGCTAGATCTCTTTCACCAATTGTATTTTCTATTTTATACTTTCAGTTCGGTCCCGATTTTGGATTTATTACTTCAGGAATTTTATCTGTTATAGTTTTGACTCTTCTTTGGCTTGCTCCAAAAAACGGAATTTCCCATGCTAATGCTAAGGTTTATTAAAAAATTATACAATTCAATACGCATTAGAGAAAAATTATTAATTTACTTTTTGTTTTTTAATTTATTAACAACCATATCATTAGGATATATTTTGTTTCAAACTTCTTATAGCCGTTTCTTTGAAAATTTTATTGAACAAAAAAAATCTCTTGCTTTATCTCTTGCAAGAGAAATTGATACTGATTCTTTTAGTAGTTTTAGTCATCCGGATATGTTTAATGATCAGGATTATGAATTTTATCAAGAAAAGATAAAGCTCATTTTAAAAGATGAACCAAATTTGTCTTACATATACACATTGCTATTAAAAAAAGACTCAACTTTAGTATATGCTTTTGATGGAAACGTAAATATTAGGGATGGGGTTTTTATTAGAAATGAATTTTTTGGATTTCAATTTTATCTGGATGAATATGAACGTCCCGTTATAAATTGGAATGGAAAAGAACATAGAGACAACTTTACAATTCACTCTACGAATTATGTTTTTAACATTCAGTTTGTTGAAAATCAGAAATGGTCAATTCAAATCAATAATAACATAATATTAGAGGTTTTAGATTCAGAAGATCTAACTATAGGAATTCCAGACGCAATTGTGAGTGAGGACAACCCAAGTAAAGAAATTATTTTTAAGGATGAAAAAAATCAAATCTATTATCCTATAAAATATTACTTCCTAAAACAAGGATATCCTACATTTCTACCAGGAATTCCATACGAAGAAACAAGAAGCAAAAAAAGAAATATAATTCAAGCTATTGAGTCATGTAAAATCTATACATCTGAGGATGTGGAAGAATCCGCTTTAGGAATCTTTCTTTATATTGCTGTTCCTATTATTGGAAGTAATAGTAAATGTATAGGTTCTGTTGTGTTAGATATTTCTCCCATGGATATTCAATCTTTTAAAAATTCCATGTTACTCATTACTTTAGGAGTTTGCTTTTTAATTGCATTAATTTCTATTTTTATTTCTTATCTCCTATCTGGATTATTTGTAAAACCATTAGAAAAACTTACTAAAGCAGTGCAGGAACTTTCTATTGGAAACTTAGAAACAAGTGTTGTAATTCATTCCAATGATGAGTTTGGATTTTTGGCTCAAAAATTTAATGAAATGATTATAAATTTACGAAAAGCTTATACCGATGCAATTACCTTATCTTCTTTAAGAAATGAAATTTCTATAGCTAAAAATATCCAAGAATCTAACTTATCTAAAGCTATTCCTTATGTAGCTGGGATAAGCATAGGAATTACTTACGAACCTATGGATCAAGTAGGAGGAGATTTCTACGATTTCGCTTTAATTGGAGACAAAAAACTTGCAATTATGATAGCAGATGTTTCGGGGCATGGAGTGCCTGCTGCAATTATAACTTCTATGCTAAAAATTGCCTTTTCGGTAGAATCTAGAAAAATGAAAGATCCAGCCACTACTTTGGAAAATATAAATACAATCTTACTAGACAAATGCGGTTCTCAGTTCATTACTGTTTCGCTGATTGTGTTTGATTTAGAAAAGAAAATTGCAACATTAGCAAAAGCAGGACATCCGCCTGTCATTCAACTCAACAAACAAACTCAAGAAATTATTGAACACAAATCTCCCGGACGACTTATGGGAGTATATGAAACTCTTAAAACAAAAAATCTAAAAATTCCACTTAAGTCAAATGATCGATTTATCTTGTATACAGATGGAATTTTAGAGGTTATTAATCAAAATGAAGTTGTATTTGGAGAAGAAAATTTTAAACAGTTTTTATTAGAAAACTCACAGCTAAGTGTGGAAAAACTAGGAGAAAGATTTTTAATTACACTTTATGATTGGCAAGGAAATTATACTTTTGATTTACCTGATGACGTTACATTAATTGTAGTGGATATTCTCTAGTATGTTAGAAACTTTAAAAAACGATACTTTACTAATCTTATTCCTTGTTATTGCTGTAGGTTACTTTATTGGTAAAATCCGCATTAAAGGATTTCAACTTGGAGTATCTGCTGTTCTTTTTGTAGGACTTGGTTTTGGTGCTTTGGAAGAAAATATCAAAATTCCCGATATTATATATTCTCTAGGACTTATACTTTTTGTTTATACAATTGGTCTACAATCAGGACCTAGTTTTTTTTCTTCCTTTAACAAAAGGGGTTTAATGTATAATTTATTGACATGGATTAGTTTAACTAGCTCTCTTGGAATTGTTCTTTTACTGAGTAAGTTCATTAAAATAAAAAGTGGAATTATTTCAGGAGTATTCTGTGGCTCTTTAACAAATACTCCCGCGCTTGCCACAATTGTTCAACAAATTAAGACCTCATCTACAAGCAATGATCTGCAAGTATTACTTACTGAACCTGTAATTGGTTACTCTATTAGTTATCCTTTTGGAGTCGTTGGAGTTATAGTTACAATTTACTTTTTTAAAAAAATCTTAAAAGTGAATTATGAAAAAGAAAATCAAAGAATTCAAAAGGATTTCGGAATAGCGGGAGAAGAAGTAACAAATGAATTTGTTTTAGTAACGAATCCACAACTACAAGGTTGGACTATAGAAGAAATTTTTAAAGCAAAAGAAGATTTTCTTAGTGGAATTATCATTTCTAGACTCCAAAGAGGAGAAGAAGAAAATATTGTAGATGGGAAAACAAAATTAGAATTAAACGACAAACTTACATTAGTTGGAACTAAATCCCAGTTGGAAAAAGCTATTCCTATTTTTGGCAAGAAGCTGGATCAAGAATATTCTATTAACAGATTAAAATTAGATTATAGAAGAATTTTTGTTTCTAATCCAAATGTTATTGGAATCCCAATTTATAAGTTAGAACTACATAAAAAATTTAAAGCAACAATTACACGTTTAAAAAGAGGAGACATTGACATTATCCCAAACCCTAATACAATTCTAGAAGCAGGAGATAGAATTCGAGTTGTTGCTGTAAAAGAAGAACTCCCCGCAGTTGCCAAGTTTTTTGGAGACTCATTCACTACAATCTCTCATATTGATTACATTAGTGTTTCTCTTGGAATTGCAATTGGTTTAGTTTTGGGCTCCATTTCTATTCCTGTAATTGGTGGTGGAAGTTTTAAATTAGGATTTGCGGGAGGACCTTTAATTGCCTCTCTTATTTTAGGGAAAATTGGTCGCACAGGTTCTATCATTTGGACTATGCCTTACAATGCCAATCTTACCCTTCGTCAAATGGGAGTTGTGTTGTTTTTAGCAGGGATTGGACTAAAAAGTGGATTTGCTTTTGCTGAAAGTTTTTTAGAATATGGAGCTAGTCTTTTCTTTATAGGTGCCTTGGTTACTTTCATAAATTCTATTTTGGTTATGGGACTGGGACATTTTCTCTTTCAAATTCCTTTTCCTGTTTTAATTGGAGTAGTATCAGGAATTCAAACTCAACCTGCCGTTTTAGCTTATGCCCAAGAAGATGCTAAAACAGATGCTCCTAACTTAGGTTATTCCATTGTATTTCCCATGTCTATGATTCTAAAAATTATTTATGCAAGTTTTTTGTATAAATTTCTTTCATAAGTTTAAAAGGGACTATATATTTCCTTATAAAAGTTTTTCTTTTCTAAAGTTTCTTTAAAAAAATCTAAATACTGTTTTCGATTCGATTTATTAAATTTAATAAGTTCAGTTAATAAATTTTCGGCTTCATTAAAATTTTCGTTCCAAATGTAGCATTGGATTAAATTTAAAATGTCTTCTTCGGGATCTATTTCTAATCTCAAAACATTTTTATAATTTATAATAGCCATGTTCCAGTTTCCTAATTGCATGTAAGAATATGCCAATATTTTTTTTTCTTCTTTAGATAAATTCTTCCTTTGATTTAAAAGCTGAATAGCTTTTTCATAACCTTTATCAATTTCAATTAAAAGCTGAATATAAATTGGAAATATTTTATTAGTCTCAATATTTTTTTCGTTCATTTCTGAAGCTAATTCATAAGCTTCTTTCTTTTTGCCAAGGTAGTAAAGTGATCTAATTAGTATTACTTTTGCCTTATAGTAATTTTCTTTTAATTGCAATGTCTTTTCAGCTTCTAAAGTTGCTTTTTCGTAATCTTTAATTAAGAAATAACTTAAACTTAAATTATAACGATAAAAAGGATTAAAACTTCCTTCTTCCGCTGCCCGCAAAAAGAAATCCTTTGCTTTATGAAATTGTTTTAGGGCAAAATAAGTAAGTCCCATAACAGACAAACTGGGATCATGATTTGGATCTATTTGAAGAGCTTTCTTAAGTTGTTCTATAGCTTGATAATATTTTTTTTGAGAATATAAAGCCGCTCCTTTTAAATAATAAGACTCTGGAGAATTTGGATTTTTTTGGTAAATTTTTTCAGCAACTAACCAAGCTTCTTTAGGTTTTTTAGTCCTCAATAAATTGTATCCTTCTGTGGTAAGTTTTGTAATTTCTAAACGCAGTTGAATTTCTTGTTTTTTGGAATCTTCTTCTTGAGTAGAAATTGTGGTATTGAGTAAAGTAATCAATAATACTTGGATTATAACATAGACTTTCATTACATTCATTTTTTTTAATAAACCTTTTATCTCAATTTTATTTTTTAATCTTTGTATACATTCATATATATTCTTAAATTTTAGCAGTAGAAATGAACTTTTATATTTTGATTGTTCTAGCTATGGTAATTTGGGGAGCGAGTTGGGGCATTGCAAAACTAATTTCTTCCATGACAAGTGTTGTAGTCATTCTTTTTTGGAGAAATATTTTAACTTTTTTAGCACTAATACCTATTTTATTTATCTTGAAAGAAAAACCTAAGTTGAGTTACAAAGCTTTATCTTACAGCATTCTTGGTGCTTTAGTTATGACTGCTTATAATTATTTATTTTTTAAAGGACTTGAATACGGACTTGCAGGAGCAGGGGGAATCTTAGTGACTACTTTAAATCCTATATTTAATTTTTTACTAGTTTCTTTACTTTCTAAAAAAAGAATTGAATTAGTAGAAAAATTTGCTTTGGGTTTAGGATTGCTTGGGGGACTTATTTTATTGAAAATGTGGGATTTGAATTTAGAAGATATTTTGAAATCTGGAAATTTATTTTTTCTTATAGCGAGTTTAGCTTGGGCTTTTTTAAGTATTCTTACAGAAC
>CALDSP010000275.1 GCA_937924465.1 uncultured Leptospiraceae bacterium | reverse complement strand
TCAATATTTGAAAATTACTTTTACAAAATTATATTTCGTTTTTATTCTTTTTGGTTGGAAATTTTCAGTTTATTCCCAAACTCATATTCAAAACTTTCGCTATAATCATAATTCTGAAAAAATGAGAATGGTATGGGATTTGTCACATAACGTGGAACCAAAACTTGAATATGATGTAGAGAACAAAACTATTTATGTAATTTTTGAAAAAACAAACATGAGTAATGGTCTTCCTGTTTTAAGTGAGAATCCCTATGTTTCCTCTTTTACAGTTTTGATGTCTGAAGATCGTAACACAAAATTTATTTTTCATACAAAAAAAGAAATTTCTCTAAAAAATTTTAATTTAAAAAGCAAAGGCATTTTTGGAAATCGTTATGTGCTAGATTTACAAGATAAAAATCATATTTCTGAAAAATTACATAATTCAATAAAGCAAAAACCACCAAGAAAAAATAAATATACCATAGTTTTAGATGCAGGGCATGGGGGAAGTGATCCGGGAGCGATTGGTCCTTATGGTTCTTATGAAAAAAATATTGCTTTATTTATTGTGCGCAGGATTGCAAAAGCCTTACAAAAAAATCCTAACTTTCAAGTTATACTTACAAGACAAGATGATTATTTTGTAGATTTACAAACCCGCCTTGCTAAAGTGAATGAAAAAACAAGTGATTTGTTTCTATCAATCCATGTGGATTCTTCAAAAAACAACTTAGCTTATGGTTCTTCTACTTTTGTATTGTCTGAACAGTGTGCATTAGAAGAGGCTAGAAAGATTTTTCAACTTTCTAATAAAGGCATTCAGTTAGCTGGAGGAATGGGAGAAAAAAACTTAATCTCTTCTGTGGTGATTAATTTTAAAGTGGATCATTATGTAACCCAAAGTTATAAAGTTGCAGAAATAATTTCTAAAAGACTTAGCAAGGTAACTAAAACAAATAAAGTGAATGTAAAATATTCCGAATTTCAAGTACTTCGTTCTTTAAAAACTCCTTCAGTTCTTGTTGAAACTGATTTTATTTCTAATCCTGAAAGAGAAATTTTATTAAATACTCCAAAATACCAAAAAAAGATTGCTAAAGGAATTTATGAGGGGATCCTTGAATACTTTGGATTTTTTGAAAAATAAAATTTTCCGAAAATAAGAGTAGCAAAAATCAAACTTTTAAAATCTAATGATCGAAAGCGCCTATGGACAAGTTAAAGTCTTTACTTTACGAAGAAGAAGCCAAAATGGATAAAGATGAATTGGAAAAGGTAGAGGTGCTAGGAGATAGCATTGATGAGTGTCTTAGGCTTGCATCTATTCACCTTAAGAAACCAATTCACGAGCTAGATTATACTGTTTTAAAGAGGGGAAAGAAATCTCTCTTCTTTTCTGAACCATTTCATATTCGTGTTTTTCCAATTGATCCAAGTGAGATGTTAAGTGAATTAGCTGATTTAGATCAAAAACTTACAGGAGGCACAGGCAAACTAACAGATAAATCTTTACAAGAACTCATTGAACCTAAAGACATGGACGGTTACTTTCGTATTAAAAACTACCGACACGGTGTTTATTTGGCCGTATTTCCACCGATTGGTAATGGTAAACCTGTCCGCACGGAAGATGTTATTAAAAAATTAAACATTCGCGGAATTTCTCCTATGCCTTCTCAAGCCAAGGTTGCAGAAGTAGTGCAGGCTATGTCGGGAGAATACGAACGCTTGGGAGATACTAAACTTAAACCATTTGCAGAATCACAAATTAAAATAGAAATCTCTCAAGACAAAATGAAAGCCTATGCTACGATCACTCCACCTAAACCGGGGGGTAGAGATTTAGAGGTTCAAGATGTTATTTACGAATTAAAAAAAGAAGATGTTGCTTATGGAATTAAAGAAGACGATATCCGAAAAGCATTAGATAAAGAAATTTACAATGAACCTATTTTGATTGCAGCAGGGGATCCACCCATAAAAGGAAATGATGCAAAAATCGTATACCATGTGCGCATTGAAAAGAATGTCGTACTCAAAGAAGATGAACACGGGCGCGTAGACTTTAAAGAACTCAACTTAATTGAAAATGTTGTAGTTGGGCAACTTCTTGCAGAGAAAGTTCCTGCTGAAAAAGGTAAGTATGGGCGTGATTTGTTTAATCAACCCATTGAAGCTAAAGATGGAGCTGATGTTCCACTATTAGCTGGAAAAGGTACTATTCTCTCTGAAGATGGAACCAAGCTCACGGCAGAAGTAAATGGCCAAGTGGTCTTTTATGATGGAAGAATCAATGTAGAAACCGTTTATAAAGTGAACGGAGATGTAAACATGAGAACTGGAAATATTAATTTTCTTGGTTCTGTGGTAATTACAGGAAATGTAGAAGATAACTTCCAAATTAAAGCCTCTGGTAATGTAGAAGTTTATGGAACAGTTCAAAAAGCAACCATTGAGGCAGATGGAGAGATTATTATTCGTCAAGGGGTTACAGGAAGGAATGAAGCTAAGATCATCTCTACAAATGGAAATATCATAGCTCGTTTTATTCAAGATGCCATTGTGATAACCGACAAAGACGTAATTGTGCAAGAAGTGATTATGAATTCTCAAGTGAGTGCAGGTGGTAAGATTGTTTGCAATGGAAAGAAAGCTTATATTGTGGGAGGAGTACTTAGAGCAGGGCGCTTGGTACTTGCAAAAAATATTGGTTCAAAAGCTTACACGCAAACTATGGTTGTAGTAGGTTTAAATCCTAAACTTTCTAAACAGTTGGAAGATTACCAAGATAAACGAATGGAATCTGCTATGAAAAAAGATCAACTTACGAAAACTCTAAATACTGTTTATGCTCGAAGAGATGCGGATCCTGCTTCTTTCACAGAGGAAAATAGAGAGTACATGGAAAAATTAGAGGCAGGTATTAAAAAATTAGAAAAGCGTATCAAGGAATATGACAAAGAAATTCAAACTTTACAAACTTATTTGGAGCAAACCTCTCAAATGGGTAAGGTTTGTTTTGAAAAGAAAATGTATCCCGGAGTAACTGTGGCTATTAAAAATGCAGAACCTTTCATTTGTAAAAATGAATTACAAGCAAAAACACTATTCTTAGAGAACGATAAAATTAAACAGAAAAAATATACAAATCCCGAATTGGAAGAAGAGGAACTTAAAAAAGCCGCTAAGCGATCACAGGCTCAAGCACAAGCTCCTTCTCAAAGCACAACTACACCTTCTGTAAACGAAAAGAAAAAAGCCTAATATGGAACTTTTAGCTTTAGTGATATTTAATTTGGTTTTAGGTTTTGTGTTTTATTTTGTGATTCAAATCAAAATTAACGAAACCCTAAAAGAATTTCAAACCCAAAAATTAAAAAAAGAAATCCAAACTCAAATATTGCAATTTTATAAAGAATCGGAAAATTATTTAGTATTGATGGATGCCAAGATTAGTGCCTTAAAAAATCTTCTAGATAGAGCAGAAAAATTAGGAATTAATTTCGCAACATTAGAAAGTAATTTAAAGCAAACCAAAGAACATAAAGAAGAAAATGAAATCACACCAAAAACAACTAAACCTTCTAAGATCGCAGTAAAAACAAATAGTTCCAAGCAATTTGAAAGCATTCAACTTGTGGAGAACTCTGGAGTAGGATTTTTATCTTCTGTTGGAAAAGCTTTTCGCAGTGTTTTAGGAATAAGTGAAAATCTATCAAAAAATTCATTTTCAGAAACAAAATTAAATAAGTCTGTTTCGAAAGTGATCCCTAAAAATAGAATTGATTTTTCTATTGATGGAAATCCTTTTGAGGATGTCCAAACTCCAAAAATAAATAATCATAATCCTACTGGAGAATTCTATTCCTTGCTAAATGATACAAACTCAAGAACTCAAATAAAGGATGAAGCTAAAATTTCTATTCAAGCTGCTATAAAAGAACTTCCTCAAAATTCTACTAAAGTAGAAAAAGTTATTTTTTTATTAAAAAAAGGCTATACTCACACAGAAATTTCTGAAGAATTAGGACTTGCCCTACCTGAAATTGCTCTCATTGAAACCATTCATGTAGAAAAAAGCAAAAGGTTTTAAGCAATCTTAGATAGGGTTTCTTAAGCCTTTTTTAGTTTAGAGGAGGAGGAACAGGAGGAGGAGTAGCTCCAAACAGATTGGCAATTTCTGGAACTTCACTTGCTTTTGCCCAATTTGCCATTCCTTGTTTCCAAACCAAGGTGTCCAAATTGATTTGATTTTGAGAAATAGCTTGGCGAATTTGATCTATATTCCATGGTCCTACTTGTTGTCCATTGATTGCCAAATAATAAACTGTTTGTAATGGGGGAGGAGTGGCTTGTTGTTGATTTTGAGTAAATGCCTGGTTTATCATATTTGCCATTCCCATTCCCATTCCCATTCCTAAGCCTGCTCCCATAGTTCCCCCGTCTCCTCCGCTGGTGGCAGCTTTTTCTATTGCATTTGCAGCTTGAAACTTTGTGTATTGATCTAAATTCCCAAGCACATTCATTTGACCACGTTTGTCAATGGCTTCTTCTACCTCTTTGGGCAAAGAAATATTTTCTATGAGAAAACGAGAGACTTCAAGTCCCATCTTTTGAAACTCTTCATTTAGAAAGTTTCCTATCTTTGTACCCAATTCTTTGTAGTTGGCAGCCAGGTCAAGAACGGGAATTTTCAATTCTCCTAGAGCATCGGTAAACTCAGTAAGAATAAGAGCTTTGAGTTCTTCTTCAAGATTTTCTACTTGAAATGTGCTATTTGTTCCAGAGAATTGTTTAATGAGTTTTTCTACATCAACAACACGGAAACTATAATTTCCAAATGCCCTTACTCTAAGGACTCCAAACTCAGGATCTCTTAACATAATAGGATTTTTTGTACCCCATTTTTGTCCTGTAAAAATTTTCGTACTAACAAAGTATACATCTACTTTAAAGGGAGAGTTAAAACCATACTTCCAACCCATAAGGGTAGTGAGGATGGGCATATTTTGAGTAGTAAGTTCATAACGACCAGGTTTGTAAATGTCAGCTAGTTTTCCTTCATTGACAAAAACTGCTACTTGAGATTCTCTAACAATAAGTTGAGCTCCATTTTTAATTTCATTACCGGCTCTGTCAAACTTATGTACAAGAGTATTTCCAGAGTTATCTAAAAATTCGATAATATCAATAAATTCACCCTTCAATTTGTCTAAAATACCCATTTTTTATCTCCTTTTGAATTTAAAAAATTTTTGAAATAATTTACCG
>CALDSP010000274.1 GCA_937924465.1 uncultured Leptospiraceae bacterium | reverse complement strand
ACTAAAAAAACTAAAACCAATGGAAGAATTTTTTTCCAATTCATTCTTTTTTCTTTCTCCTAATTGAAACAACATATAAAGATAAAACGATACTAATAAATCCGGGAAATCCAAAAAGTCCTACAGACCAAATTATTACTTTTTGTTTTGAAGTAAGCGTAATTACTGGGACCTCTTCTTTCTTTGGAATAATACTTTGAATGAGTGGATTTTGAAAAAGCCAATTCATTGTATTTGTAAAGAAAGTGGGGTTGAGATTATAAAGAAAATATCTATCCGTAAGCCAAGCAGTTCCAGAGAATATAATGATTCTACCCGGCTTTATATCTCCACTTTCTTTTGCATTTGTAGATTCTTGATTTGCAATTGTAAGTATGGTTCCAAAGATAAAGTTGTTTGTTGACTCTTCCTTGTCCAATTTATCGTTTTTATTTTTATCAATAAAAACATTGTAGCCTGACTCTAAAATATTAGCATCACTAAATTTAGCATCTGCAATAGTGGGATTTTTCTCAAAGTATCCTGCATAAGGAAATACAACTCCAACTTCTTTTCTTTGTAGTGTTTCATTGATGGGGTGGGCTGTAAAATTAGTGGCTACAATTTCTGGTCTACCTTGTTGTTGGCGTAGAGTTTCGTTTTTGAATTGGAGCTTTGTTTTTGAAAGTAGCCACGTAAAGTTTTCTTTTCCAAAAGGATCAATTGTGATAACAACTTGCCCTCTTTTTCCTTCTATAAATTCTAAGATTGTTTTTTGAGCTTCTTCTGAATATGGAACTGTAGGACCTGCTAAAAAAACTACATCAGCATCTTCTGGAATTTTTCCGGGAAAGCCTTCATTGAGTCCAAGAGCACTTACGTTATAATTAAAAAAATTTAGTATACTAATAAGTTTAGTCGTTTGCTCACTTGGATTTCCTAAATAGTTAGAACCAAATCTCTCTCCATTAGTTGTAGTGAAATAAACTTTTTTTTCTGGAAGAGTAACAGCATTTACGGCTTGAACTAATTTTCGTTCTATGTCTTCTAAATCTTTTTTATTTGTAACTATTATTTTTTCATCTCGAAAAGGGCTATCTCCAATTCGCTTTTCTTTAATAGAGCGAACAACTATTGTACCGTTGCTAATCCCCGGAAAATCCCCTAACTTATCGGTTTCTACATCAGCATTGATGAACTCTACTTTAAACTTAGGATTTATAGAAGCTAACTTCTGTAAATAAATTTCAATATCAGGACGAATTGCACTTAGTGCCCATGACTCTTCTTTTCCGGAAGATTCTAAAGGGCGAGGGTAAAAAGCGTAAATTCGAATTTCTTTATCTACTTGTTTTAAAATAGAGCGTGATACATCGGAAAAAGAATATTTTCCAATTGCACTTAAATCAAAGTTATAATTGCGTTGAACTGCTAAATAGTTTACTCCTATAAGAATAGGAGATATATACAAAAATGAATAAAGAGTATTTTGCAGAAGTGTACGTTTTTCTTTTCCAATTCCTGTTTGGGATTTTTCAGATTCAGCAGATAAAAGCAAAAGAATTTGATAAACTAAACCAATAATTGAGAAAAGAACCACTAAGACTAGGAGGAAGTCTCTAATTTTAGGAATTGAACTCCCTTGAATAGGAACTCCTGCTTTTGCAGGAACATCTAAATAATTTCGTAAATTAAATAATAGGAAAGCACCTAACGCAGAAGAGGGAACAACATATTCTGAAACATGAGTTACATTTTTTTCATATAATTTTTTTACTAAGTCAAAACCGATAAAGCCTAAAAATAAAAAAGTTCGAATGTATTGTAAAGTAGGATTTTGAAAAAAATCGTAAGTCAAAAAATAAACATATAAAGCAAGAACAGAGACAATGGAAAGTAAATTTTTTTGCCAAATCATCCTAACCACCTCCTAGATTCAAGGCTTTTTATGGTAAGATACAAAAATGTTATTATACCTGAGACAAAAAAGACTACTGCACTTAAGGGAATTGTACCTCTTGAAAAACTAATAAAGTGAGAAAAGACATGCAAATGAAAAAGTATAGCGCGAGTTTTAGCTTCAAAAAGATGAGAGAAAAATCCCAAAACCCAAAGCGTCATAACAATAATGACTGAAATTAAAATAGAACTAACTTGGTTTTTACCTAAACTACTTCCAAACATTCCCACAGAATAAGTAAAAATTCCAAGAAAGAAAACTCCAATTGAGCCACTTATTACAATATAAAGAGGAGCCTTCCAATAAGCATAAAGCAAAATAGGAAAGAAAGCATTGATTCCAAAGGCAATGAGCAAGCATACAAAAGAACCAAACAAAAACTTTCCAAGTACAATTTCTAAATCTGTAATTGGAGAGGTGTAAAGGAGCTCCATCGTACCTCTATTTTTTTCTTCTACAAGGGAATTCATAGAAAGTATTGCCATTGCTATAATGATGGTACTCATGAAAGAAATAAAGGTCACAATAGTTGCTTCTTCGTGAGTAGCCCTTTCGTTAAAGTTAGAAATTAAAACAAAAAGAGCATTCAAAAAAGCTGTACCTCCTAGAACAATAGGAGCCATGAAGGTATGAAAAAAAATTTTTAACTCTTTTTGAAATATGAAATAAATATTTTTAAACATATTTAGTTCCTTATATTTGATAGAAAGATTTGTTCTAAAGTAACTTCTTTTTTGTGAATAGAATAAAGTTCTAGCCCTTGAGAGCGAAATGTATCTAAAATTTTATTTCGAAGAGTTGTCTCATTTTCACTTTGAATGGTAAACTGAAACTTCTCTCCTTCTGGTTCAATAGATTCAATTTGGATTTTAGATTCTATAAGTTGGTTTAAATAATTCAAAATTTCTTCTTTAGATTTTCCTCCAAGAGTTACTATTGTTCTTGTGTATTTGCTAAGTTCTTTGTCAAGTAAATCTCTGTTGTAATCAAATTTTAGTTTACCTTCATGTATAATTAAAAAACGATCACAAGTCTTGTAAAGTTCCGAAAGGATGTGGCTTGAGATTAGAACGGTATGTTTTTTGCCAAGTCCAAGAATGAGTTTACGCATTTCTAGAATTTGTTGTGGGTCAAGTCCAGAGATAGGTTCATCCATAATAATTATTTTAGGATTTCCAAGAAGTGCTTGGGCAATTCCTACACGTTTTCTGTAGCCAAGAGAAAGATTTCCAATTAAAGTATTTCTTACGTTTTGTAAATTAGTCATGGACGTTACGCGCTGAATTTCATTAGGAATGTTGGGTTTTTCAATTCCCTTGATCTTTGCTACAAATTCTAAGTAATCGTTTACATTTAAATCTTCGTAAATGGGCGGAGATTCTGGTAAATATCCAATTTTCTTTTTGGTTTCAAGTGGATTGTGAAAATTGCTAATTCCATCAATGAAAATTTCTCCTTCTGTGGGAATTAAAAATCCAGTGAGCATTCGAATTGTTGTAGTTTTTCCAGAGCCATTGAGTCCTAGAAGTCCAATGATTTCTCCTTCCTTGAGAGAAAAATTTAAATTACTAACTGCTAGTTTTTCTCCATAATATTTTGTTAAGTTTGAAACTTGAATCATGTTTCCTTTTTTTTAAAATAACGCTAAACGTCAATCCCAACTTCCCGATGCTCCCCCCCCTCCAAAATCCCCACCCCCTCCACTAAAGCCTCCACTATAA
>CALDSP010000273.1 GCA_937924465.1 uncultured Leptospiraceae bacterium | reverse complement strand
TAAAAATATAGGATAACTTAAAAGTTTAGAAATTTCATTTTCTACATATAAATACGAAAATATATATTGAAAGGGAAGCATATAACCCAATATAAAAAAACCAATTGTAATAGTAGGGAGATCGAAGCCTCTTAAAAAATAGTTAGAAATATTGTAAACAATTACACCAACAATCCATCTTACCACATTTAAACGTGCTTCTATATTGGATAGTCTAATAAATCTTTATGAAGTTGGGAAATTTCTTCTGAATTTGTGGAATTTTCTAGGAAATTGGAAAACCTTACAAGCAAGGGAAGAAAGTTAGCTTTTCCAAGAAGTAAAGCAAGAATTAAACTCAAAGGAACTGCGGAAAACAAAAAACAAATTAAAAAAGTTTTGAGAATTTCCTCTATTGGAAGAATTATAAGAGCCATATATGTAACAAGAAGAGGCCAAAAAAGGTTAGAAAAGAGTTCAAATTTTAAATTATATTGCAAATAAAACTCATATATTTTCTCTTTACTCATGATTATCTCTTAAGTATCCAATTTTGTTTCTAAAAGTCATAGAATTTTCTTAAAGTAGATCCTTAAACAAAAAATTTATATGAAAAGAAATTTAATTTTTAAATTTTAAAGTTTCAGTTTTGAAAATATTGGAAGTTTGGTATTTTCTAGCATGAATGATTCAAAATACCCTAGAGAATGGTAAACCTCTTCGGAACCTGTATTAACAATTACAATTTCCAAGAAATAAGTTCAACTGAAAGTTCTCCCTATAGACATGTCTGAACTAAAGTTTTACATTCATGCTAGATTGAGCAAACAAAGTTTCCTAACTTTAGCAGTGTATTAACAACTACACCTCATGTGAACAGTTTACAGAAAATTATTCTTTTTTTCAAAAAAATTTCAGTTTTTTCTATTTTTCTAAAGTTTTAGATCTCTTCTATTATGTATGAAAACACGTTTTACGGGAAATGAAGCCAAACAATCTATCAATCTCAAGAAACATAAAAAGACCGTTTCCACTTTTAGAATTCCTTTGGTTCTGGAAAAAACATTCAAGAAAAAACTGAAACAGCATGGAAACCTCACTAAATACCTATCTCACTTGATTAAAAAGTATAGGTTTTTATTTTATGCGAATGAAATTCCATTTTCTCAAAATGTCAAAACGGAATACCAAGAGAGAGGAACCAAGGTTTTTATAAAAACTTTTCGTCCTGAACTAAGGGATTGGCTAGAATTGGGAATGTGGAGTAGTGCCTTAAATTATTCTAGGTGTAAACTTTTTGTGATTCTTTTGCTCTTTGAAAGGGATAAAGAAAATTTCGTAAACGAAAGAGCTTTCTTGTATATGGCTGTTTCAGTTACTACACCCCACAATTTGAGGGTTCCACGTTTAGTAAAAGTTTTGCTGAAAGGAAGAAGTATCTTAGAACGGTGGATTACCTTTTACGACCCGCCAGATATATAACGAAAAATTCCTAAGCCTTTTTTTTCGATTTATTTACAATATGGTAAAGTCTTTCATCTTCGAGTTTTTCTTCGACATAATCTTTATGAATAATACGCAAAGAGTCTATAAGATTTGTAATGTTTGCAATAATTTGCTCTTCTCCGGCATGAACAACAATTCTGTTTTTCCCGTAAATTTCTGGATCAGCCCACTCAATTTTGAATCCTAAAATACTATTAAACATAGCAAATATAATTTCTCTTAGCTCGTAATCACTAATAGGTTCTTCATGTTGTTTTAATTTTTTGGAAAGAATATGGTAAATTGTATTCTTTACCATTTCTGTATCTGATAAAATCTTTCGAATGTTCATTTCGTAAACCTCTCTTATGTTGTTCACGAATATAGATTTTTTTCTTGTTCATTCGCATGATACGAACTTCTAACTAAAGGACCTGATTCAACATGTAAAAAACCAATAGACTTAGCAAACTTTTTCAAATCATTAAATATCTCTGGTGCAATATATTCTTGAATTGGATAATGAGTAGGAGTTGGTTGAAGATACTGCCCAATTGTTAGCATTTTTACTCCTACATTTTGTAAATCACAAATAGCTTCTTTGACCTCTTCTAGACTCTCTCCCATACCCAAAATAAGACCGCTTTTTGAAATAAATCCTTTTTTGGAAACTATTTCTAAAACTTTCAAGGAAAGTTCGTAGTTTTTTTGAGGAGCCACTTTCGAAAAAAGAGAGCGAACAGTTTCTATGTTATGATTGATTATATGTGGTTTTGCTTGGAAAATAATTTCCAAAGCCTGTTCTTCACCTTTAAAGTCTGGAATCAAGACTTCTATTTTACAAGTTGGTTTTACTTTTCTAATTTCTTCAATACACTTAGAAAATTGACTTGCACCCCCATCCTTCAAATCATCCCGATTCACTGCCGTGATTACAACAAAATCCAAATCTAAAACTTTTACAGAATCTGCCAACCTTTTGGGCTCTTCTGGATCTATAGGAAAAGGTTTACCAGTTGCAACATCACAATATCCACAACGTCGGGTGCAAATGTCTCCGTTGATCATGTAAGTTGCTGTTTTTCTTGACCAACAAGAATTTAAATTTGGACAAGACGCACTTTCACAAACAGTGTGGAGTCTAGAAGAATCTAAATTTTCTCGAACGACTTTTACGTTGTTTACGGAAGTCGCAAAAGGAATTTTGACTTTCATCCAATTTGGTTTCTCTGGAATTTCAGAAAAATTTTTTGTTTTAGGTTTCTTTTTTAAAGGATTCATTTTCTCTCCTTTAGACGCTTTGTTGCTCTAGTTTTGTTTTTGCATATTTTTCCCACCACCATGGATGGAGAGCTCTTTGATAAAGATAGGCATCAATTAAAACTAAATTAATTGCCGCCTCTACAATAGGAACTGCCCTAGGGAGTACGCAAGGATCGTGTCTTCCCCCTGCTTTTAGGATTGTGTTTTCGGGAGTGTCGTTTACTGTATGTTGTTCTAAAGAGATCGTCGCTGTTGGTTTAAATGCTAAACGAATTAGAATATCCTCCCCATTGGAAATTCCCCCTTGCATACCACCTGAACGATTTGTTTTAGTACGAACTCTGCCGTTCTCATCTACATAAAATTCATCATTATGTTCTGAACCTTTTAGTTTTGTTCCTTCAAACCCTGAACCAATTTCAATTCCTTTGCAAGCTGGAATGCTCAAAAGAGCTTTTCCTAAATCTCCATCTAACTTATCATAAACAGGATCTCCAAGCCCCGGTGGACAATTTTTTACAATAGCACGCACAGTTCCACCAATGGAATCTCCCAGTTTTCGAACCTCACGGATTTTTTCTTCCATGAGTTTGGCCGCTTCTTTGTCGGGACACCTCACATCATTTATATCTACTTCTTCAATAGATTTTGGTGGAGTGACTACATTTGCAGAGACTGTACCTACAGAGTCTACCCAAGCTATAGTTTTGACTCCAAGTTCTTGCTCTAAAATTACCCTAGCTAGAGCTCCTGCTGCCACTCTTCCAATTGTTTCTCTCACAGAGGCTCGCCCACCTCCTACATGACTTCGAAAACCATATTTCACATCATAAGTATAATCAGCATGAGAAGGTCTATAAATATTGCGAAATCTTTCATAGTCTCGACCTAGAGCGTTTTTGTTTTCTACATACATGCAAATAGGGCTGCCGATTGTTCTATTTTCAAATACACCAGAAACAACTTTAACTAAATCTTCTTCTTTACGTGGAGTAGTAAGTAAGTTTTGCCCTGGTCGTCTGCGCGTAAGATCTTTTTGGATTTCTTCTATATTAAAAGGTAAATTACCCGGAACTCCTTCTACAACTACTCCAACTGCTTCTCCATGAGATTCCCCAAATGTTGTAACTTTAAAAATTTTTCCCCAAGTTGATGGCATGATTCCATTCCTTTTTCTTTTGAAAATTTTCCAAGTGTAAAATTTGTTCCTTAGCTTGAATATATTTATAAAAAACATAAAATATACTTTAGCTAAACATTTTCTCGATTTTCCTGAATGAGAAAACTCTTGCAATAGTGTTGAACTTTTAAATTTTTATCTTTATGAATGAGAATCTTAAACCTTTGATGCCTAATTTCGGAATTCGGGCTAAACTTTCTTTTTTTACAACTTCTTTCGTTTTACTCATTCTAGGAATTGTTTCTGCTCTATATCTCCAACAGCAATATAAAACTTTAAGTGAAAGTTTAGATAGAGAAATTCAACCACTCCGCAAATATACAGAAAAAATTGTTTTAGACTTAGAAAACGTATCATTTAGTTTTTTGCTCTTAGAAGATTTTCGATACAGACTCAAAACCAAACAAACAGAGCTTGCAAAGTACAAATACAAGGTAGTAAAGGTAGTTGAAGAAAAAAGTTGGTTTACTAAAAATATTTTAGGAAAGCTGAACTACATTCAAAAGGGATTGATTGATACAGAAGATAAAAAAATTTCCTACAATATAGATACTTTTTTTTCGGAATATATTACTGAACAAAAATTAAAAGAGATAGAAGAAAACATTTATTCTAGAATGAGAGATGAAAATGGGAAATTAATTTCAAAAGAAAAATTTTCCAATATACAAAAAATAGCATATACAGCAGAAGAAACAAAAAGAAAACTGGAAACTCTTCAAAGAGAAATAGACAATTTAACATTACAAAAGGAAACTCTCTCTCAAGAAAATACCAATAAAAATAAAACACAAAAAGAAGAACTAGAGAAAAAAATTTCTTCTACTCAAATGCAAATTTACAGCACTCAACAAAAATTAGAAAATACACTGGACGAATTAAATTCAGAAATTCTAAAATTCTACTATCAATCTCAAAAAAATAATATTCAAGAATTAAGTTTAAACCTGGATCTAATTAGAATTCAAACTTTTAATTTAAATAGCTTGAAACCGGGTTTTGATACAAAGATTTTTGCAAATGTCAATTTTCTAAATAGCAATCATTTTTCTAATCATCCAAATATTGTGGAAAATTTTCAGGAGAGCATTCAATCTTTAGATTCCAAAAAATTGATTAGTTTAGATTTCAAACCAAATAGTATAAAAATTGAAGGCAGAGAATATGAGGTTTTTCTAAATCTTATATTCAAAAAACCAGCAGTTGTCTATAGAGCTAA
>CALDSP010000272.1 GCA_937924465.1 uncultured Leptospiraceae bacterium | reverse complement strand
AAAGATTTATCCAAGTTTGGAAGAAATAGCCTTAAATTCTAATCTTTCGAATGAGGTAGCAATCTTACAAATTGTAAAAAAAGTTTTAGGTTCACAATTTAAAGAATTTCATATTGAGAAAGAAGATAAAGGTTTCAAAGTCTTAGTTGAGTTTGGCGGAAAGACTGCCTTAACTTTTGCATCAAAGGGAGGTTATGAAAAAGAGCTAAAACTTTTCACTGCTTATTATGCATGGAAAATTTTTCGTTATGCTAGTCATAGAAATTTAAATGTTCTTACATTAAGTTTAGTCAAGCCTTATTATGTTTATCATCCAGAGCTTGAAAAAGAAATTATCCAAGAAGTTGAAGTTTTTAGAGTCAAGATTCAAAAAGAAGATATCCAAAGTGTTCCTTTTTATCAGGAAATGAATTTAGAAATAGACTCAAAAAATTTTCATGCTCAAGAAGGACTTTTAAATTCTCTTGAATTCATTACTAAAATTTGGAAAGTAGAATTAGATGAATTTAAACGGGTAGAGTTAAAATGATAAAAAAAATATTATTTATTTCATCACTTTTATGGATAGGATTGAGTTTCATTCCCCTACAAAGAGATTCTCAAGAATTACAGGAAATTATAGGCAATGAAAATGTTCATGCAATTTTAAAAAGAGCTTGTTTGGATTGTCATTCTTATCAAACTCAATGGCCTTGGTATTCTTATATTTTTCCAACCAATATTTTGATTTATAACCATGTCAAAGAAGGAAGAGAAGAACTCAATTTTCATAATTGGAATACACTAGAAATTAGTAAGCAACAAGAAAAAATTGAAGATATACTTGAACAAGTAGAAGAGGAAGAAATGCCTCTAAAGAGTTATTTGCTTATCCATAGAGAAGCTCAAATTAGTGAAAATGATTTAAACATACTTCGCAATTGGCAAAAGGAAGTGAACACAAAAGTTCAAGAATTAGAGAATATACAAGAATAAGTTTCTAAAATTGCAAAATATTTTCAAACTCAACAAGGTACATCCTAATTCTTGGACTTCGTTTTATTCCTCAGAAAGCAGAACAATGTCCACCCTTCTTTGCCAATCTAAACGAGTTGGAGTTAAGTTTCTTTCTTTTTTAAACTTACTAGCACCTAACGCAGAAATGTTAATTTGCACATTCCCTAATAATTTAGAAATTTCTTGTTTTACCATTAAAGCTCTTCGTTTTGAAATTAGATAATTATAGTAATTGCTACCTCGAACATCTGCATAACCAATCAGTTGAATTTTTCCTCTATGAGAGTCTAGAATCTTCTGTAATCTAGCTCTTGCAGAGGCAGTAAGTTTGTAAGAATTGGTAGGAAAAAAGACAGAACCTAAAACTTTTCTTCCACTCTTACGAGGTTGTATGTCACTTAAAATTGGTGTGAAAGCACTTTCTTTAGAATTCTCTTCTTCTCCTGCTATGATAATTTTTCGTTTCCCTTTTAAGTAAATTACTTGATCTGCCTCTTCAGGGGAATTAGAAAGTGTCTTGGATTGTTCATCTATGTCGTATTTCCCTAATTGTTTTTCAAAGGACTTTAAATCATTGAGTTCACTTTCTAGTTGTCTTTGAAGATTTGAAACACTGTCAATTTTTCTTTCAAGATTTTCTAAAAGATTCAGTAATTCTTCATTGTTAGATCCAATGTAAATAGGATTGTTTAATATTCCTTTAGAAGAATACTTTTCTATATCTTGCTCTTTTTGGCTTTCTTTTTCTTTTCTCTCTGGAGATACGGTTTTAGTTGCATCTCGTTTTGTTTCTGGCTTGGTCATTTGTAATGGTGGAGTACAAAAATCTACAATAATACTTTTACGGCTAATAGTTGTAAAAAGACCCAAAAAGAAAGAAATAAGAGCATCCTCACCAGTTGCTTCCTCCGTAATACGGTAAGCAAAATTTTCTGTAGGAAACATATCATTTGGATCAATTTTATTTAAAGCAACAGCACCATAAAAGGCGGTCCACTTTTTAAAAATTCTTTTTGAGTAACACTGAGACACGTCATGTGTCAGAATGATATTTTTATCAGAATGTGGATTGTATATTGTTACTGTTGTACACGAAAAGTTTAGTAGTAATACTAAAATAAGTAATCTAAACATGCAGTCCCCTTTAAATTTTGTGATGGATATTACAAATTTCTTAGACGACCGTCAATAAAAAAATAAAACTTACGTCCAAAAAAACAGATTGAGGTTACTTACCATGAAATTCGTTCAAACTCTTTTTGTATTACTTTCTATAGTTTTCTCTGTTCATAGTTGTGGAAATGCAATATGGTTTGCTGATACAAAACAAAAACAAGAAAAAAATAATTTTTTAGCACTTCTTGGAATGAATGCAAAAGATACAACTAGACCTAAAGTTGTTTCGGTAAAACCAGAAAACAGCTCTATCAACGTACCTATTGATCCGCAAATTGAAATAGAATTTGATAAAGATATGGATCCCAATACCATCACAAGCACGAATTTATTTCTTGTAGGAGTAAATTCTATGGTGCAATACTCTGGAAAAGTTGCTCGCATAACACCAAGCCCACTTGCACCAAATAAAGAATATATTGTAAAGGTTTCTCAAAACGTAAAAGATTTGAGTGGAAATATGTTATTGGAAGAATATACCTCTACTTTCACGACTGGAACAAGTATTTCAAACACTTCTAACGCGCTTTCAGTTGCCTCTATATTTCCAGCAGATGGTGCAACTAACGTATCTCTCACTACATCTATTGCAGTTTCTTTTACAAAAGAAATTAACCCCGGAACTTTGAGCAATTCTAGCTTTCAGTTGTACCAAGGAACTAGTTTAATTTCTTCCAATACATCCCCTGTAGGAAAAATTGGAGGAGTTTTATATCCTCTTTCTACTTTATCACCAAACACAACTTATACAATAAAAATTAGCACAGCAGTCACAGATAACTCTAGTCCTCCAGTAGCTCTTCCAAGTGAATTTACATCTACATTTACTACTGGAAGTTCTACTAGTTCTAATCTTCTAGTCACAGGTACAAGCCCTACGTCAGGTGCAACACAGGTTTCTACAAATGCAAAAATGATAGTTGTTTTGGATAGAGCCTTAGACTCAAGTACAGTAAATACAACTAATGTATTATTACAAAATACAAGCTCTGTTCCTGGAACAGTGAATTTACTAGGAAGCAATGCCATTGTATTTTCTCCTACAAATCCCCTCCCAGCAAATACGGCTCATACTCTAACAGTTACTACTGGAGTTTTAGATACGGGAGTTCCACCAAATTCGTTGAGTGCAAATTATAACATAAGCTTTACAACTGGAAACTCCATTTTAAATCCAAACCCTCCTACTGTTGTAAGTACGGTTCCAACGAATGGAGCTACAGGGGTTTCCATTACTCCAAGTATAGTAATTCAATTTAGTGAACCAATGAATTCAGTAACTATAAATACAACAAACATTTCTCTAAAGCAAGGAATGGTAACCATTCCCAGTACAGTGCAACTTGTAGGAGATAGCACTGCTGTTTTAGTTCCTAACTCTTCTTTAAACTACAATACAGTTTATACAATTGAAGTAGGAACAGGTGTGCAAGATATTTCTATTCCCCCAGACAATATGACAGCTACCTATACATCAGCTTTTACAACACAAAATTATCCAGCGTTGAGCGTCACCGGTATTTATCCTACTAATGGAGGAACAAATATTCCATTGAATACTCCTATTAGTGTAACCTTTTCCAATCCTATGAATGTTTCTACAATTACAACAGCAAATGTTACACTCACCTTACTTCCATCTACACCTGTCAGTGGAACAATCACTTTAGTTGGTAACCAAAGCTTTCAATTTCTTCCATCCAATATGTTAAGTCCTTCTTCTACTTATTCTTTTACAATTTCAAGTGCAGTACAAGACACTTATGGAAATTTTATTACGGGTGGATACACTATTATTTTCTCAACTGCCGATAGTGAACCTGATTCCGGTTCAGTAACGACCCTTGCAGGTCCAACTACCGCAACAAGTGGATATGTAAACGCAACAGGAAACGCAGCTCGTTTTAACTTCCCACGCTACCTAAGTATGAACCTTGCAGAAAATGCAGTTTTTGTAACCGATACAAACAACCATGCCGTAAGGATGATCAGTTATCCTTCAGCTGTTGTAAGTACTTTTGCAGGAGCTACAACTCCAATCTCCGGTTTTCTTGCAGGTACAGGAACTGCGGCTCGTTTTAATTCTCCACGTGGAATTTATAGATGGTATAGTGATGGATTTTCTGTTACAGATACGGGAAATCATGCCATTCGGGGGATCAGTGCGGGAGCGGTTGTTACAAATAGTACGCCTACCACAGTAAATACAGCAGGTTTTGTCGTAAACACAGGAGCAGCTACAGCTCGATTTAATGCTCCAGAGGGTGTTCATGTCTTTTACGATGTGACTGTGGGGCATTTTGTTTTGATTGTTCCCGATAAGCTCAATCATACAATTCGAAAAATTCGAAGTGATTACTGGTCTTATAACAACTTTGTAGGTTCTATAGCGCCCACCCCAACGCCTGGCTTTGTAGATGGATTAGGAACTGCGGCTCGTTTCAATACTCCTGCCGGAGTAACTGTGGATAGCAACAATAATATTTACATAACAGATTCAGGTAACCATGTCATTAGAAAAATTACAATCATGGGGCAGGTCACTACAATTGCTGGAAATCCGGGAGTTTCAGGATATCAAAATGGAATTGGTAGTTCTGCTCTTTTTAATAATCCAACAGGAATTGCAGTAGGACCTGGAAATGTGCTTTATGTTACAGATACGGGCAACTGCGCAATTCGAAAGATTGTAATGAATGACTTAGGTACGTATGGTGTAGTCACTACATTTGCAGGAGCATTGCCTCCTACTCCCAATTGTGGTTATGTAAATAGTACTCGACTTAACTCTCGTTTTAATCAACCTGTAGGATTGTATGTTATGGGAAACGGGCGTATACTAGTGACTGATACAAACAACCATGCCATTCGTATGATTATACCTTAAGGAAAATTTCCAAATTTAGTTTTAGATTCAAAACCTTACTCAAAGTGCAAGCTTGTTTTGAAACAGGCTTGTTTTTTTATTGAAAATTTTTCTAGTAAATCATTTTCAAGTATAACAAAATTCAGTATTTCAAATTTTCGCAAACAACATAATAGTCTTATACTCTAAATACAAAAATAAATATTTCTTACACACAACGTCCTATTTCATTTATCTTAAAAGGATATAGTCATTTTATTGTGAATGCGATCAATTTATGTGAAGATTTTAAGAGTTAAGACAGATAACTTGTTCAATTCTTTAAAGCTTTTTAAAAAAGACTTTTTTGTTTCAAAGAAATTTAAAAATTGGTATAAACATGGTACGTTTTTTATTCAATCTTCTTTTATTTCCACTGCGAATTTTCGGATTTTTCTACTACCAAATTTTTACTCCCTTTCATAAGGGAGATCATGTTTTTGTAGAGGTTCCCTCACAATTTTCTGAATCCAAAAAAACTGCAATTTTAGAGCTTATCTCTGGAAAGGAGACAGCCGTATATCCTTCTTTTCTAAAAGATTTACTTGAAATCTTAGAAAATCCCTATGTTAAAAAAGTATCTTTTAGTATTGGAAAAATTGAGTTTGGGTATGGAGAACTAGAAGAAATTCTTAAAATTGTTCAACGTTTTAATGAAAAGGGAATCCAAACTAGTGGATTTGCATTTACGGGTGATTTGAAAACTCTTCTTTTTTTATCTTACATGAAAGAACGCTATACGAGTTCTTATTCTGAATTTCACCCTATACTACCTTCTTCGGAAGTTTTCTTTTTTAAAGGACTTTTGAAAAAGATTGGAATTGAAGTAGAAAGTTTTGCTTCTGGAAAGCAAAAATCCTTTGGGGAGATTTTTACAAGAGAAAAATTTTCTCCTGAAGCAAAAGCAAATTTAGAAGAACTTTTGAGATCTTTAAAAAAAAATTTACTCAATCAATTTCATCAAAATTTTTCATGTGATTGGGAGAAAATTCTAACTCCCATCCTTGCGGGAAGTACGCTTTTGGAAATTGGTT
>CALDSP010000271.1 GCA_937924465.1 uncultured Leptospiraceae bacterium | reverse complement strand
ACTTCTGCAAAAACAACCCAATTGAGAAATGTGCAATAAATAAAACAAGTAAAGAAATTTACGTACTTTTTCATTGAAGTAAATACCTCATAATTGGATAGGCAATTTCTTCATTTGTTCTTAAAGTTAAAATTCTGTTTCTAAAAAAGTTTTGAATTTCTTCATTTTCTTTCCAATATTGGTTTTTATACTTACCACCTAACGTGCTTTCAGGATTGCTTACAAAAAAATAATCAAAAAAATTTGATTCTATAATTTCAATTGTATCATAAATGCGAATTGCATTTAAGTCATAAACTTGTTTTAGTGGTTGGTAATTTCCTAAGTCTGGAATTTCGTAAAAATCACTTATAATATAAGCCAAAGAATTTCTCATAACCTTATTTTTTAAATAACGAAATGGAATTGTATGATCGGTTTTTGCTAGGCTAGTTTTTTTTTCGTAGAGAAGTTGAAAAATTCTATATGCGTTTGCTTTAGTTTTGATTGTTTGACTAACGAAATTGAGTTTATCTGAATAAGTTAAAATATGAACTCTATCTCCACTATGTAAAAATAAAAGAGAAGCAAAGGCTAAAAATTGAAAACCTATGAAATACTTTGTGTAATCACTCATTCCACTTGTAAACATAGAGGCTGACTCATCTAAAAAAAGATATACAAGTCTATCATTTTCTTTATGATATTCCTTTACATATAAATCTCCCATTCTAGAGCTTACGTTCCAATCTATATAACGAATATCATCTCCAAAAATGTACTCTCTAACTTCTTTAAAATCTAGTCCTCTTCCCGATTTTTGAGTTATACTTTCTCCTTCACGCAACGTATTTGTTCGTGTATTTTTTTTTAATTCTATTTGAAAAAGTAATTTAGCTAATTCTGGAAGTATCATGGGAGTAGGGTGCTATCTTGTATGGTTTTTAATAAAGAATCTATGTTTATATCTTCAGAGAGGGCTTCAAAACTTAGGATAATTCTATGACGTAAAATTTCAAATAAAGAATATTGAATATCTTCTGGAATAATGAATCCTCTTCCTTCTAAAATTGCTTTGGCTCTTGCAGATCGAATTAAAGACAAAGAAGCTCTTGGAGAGGCTCCATGTTTGATATATTGTTTAATGCTAGAGATTTCTGTAGTTGTTGGACGAGTATTTCGAACAATTTTGACTATGTAGTCTTGTAATTTTGGATCTACATATACTTTGTCGCATAACGCTGAAATTTCTAGAATATCATCTCCGTTGAGTACTTTTTTAACCTTACTTTCTTTTGTGGATGCGTTCCCATGTTGATTTAGGATATTTACTTCTTCTTCATGAGATGGATATTCTACAGTAATTTTCATAAGAAATCGATCCATTTGTGCTTCTGGGAGTTGATAAGTTCCTTCTTGATCAATAGGGTTTTGAGTAGCTACAACAAAAAAAGGATTATCTAAAGTAAAAGTTGTATCTCCAATTGTCACCTGACGTTCTTCCATACATTGAAGTAAGGCAGATTGCACTTTAGCAGGTGCTCTATTTATCTCATCGGCAAGCAAAACTCCAGTAAAAACTGGACCTTTACGAGTTTCAAAAGTGGCTTTTTTAGGATTAAATACAACAGTTCCCACTAAATCAGCAGGAAGTAAGTCGGGAGTAAACTGAATTCTGTGAAATTCAAGATCAATAGAGTTTGCAAAAGTCTTGGCTAACAAAGTTTTAGCAAGTCCGGGCATACCTTCTAATAAAACATGACCTTTTGAAATTATAGAAATAAGAATATGGTAAATAACTGAAATTTGTCCTGTGATTTCTTTTTGAATTTCTTGTAAGATTTGGTTTAATTTTTCCTGCGCTATTTGGATTTCTTCTTTTGTAACTGTATCTTGCATGAAAATATAAACTCCATTATAGACTTATTTTTCAATCAAATTTTATAAGCATAGAAATTCAGAGAAATTCATCACAAAAATTATATGAGCCACGAATTATCACAAATCATTTAATGAAAAAATGGAATTTTAGATTTATATTCTTTATCTTTGCGAGTAATTACTTTGAGTTTTTGTTTGGAAAGAAAAAATTTTGCAGTTGCTGCAACAGGGAATGAATAAATTCTTTCGGGTAAAGCATCAACCGAAATTCCTCCATCCATCTCTGAAATAACCTTCAATTCAGAGTGAACAGCAAAATCATGAAGTTTTAAATTTTTTCTAGCTTTATAACTTAACTCTCTAGAGTAGACCTTAAAAAAAGGAGCATCTTTTGGAAAGTTTTTAGGATTTATACTTTTTAATCCTGCACAAGACATATACCAACCTGTATACCCAGCTCCAGTATATAATAAAAGTCCAGAGCTTTTTTGTTCTTCTGTAATTCCATCGTAATGTAAAACATAGCGACTTGTTAAATCGGGGTTATTGTTTCGGAGAGAAATTTCACTTACACAAGGAATGGTTTGGATTGTTTTACCATCAATGTATTCTAGTTCTCCTTGGATCATACTCCAGTTTTCAGTTTGAGTACTTTTCCAGTTTTCCTTTACAGTAGATTTTAAAGTTTCAGGAGTAAAGGACAAGAGCGCTCCAAAGGAAGTTTTTTCATCCGAGTTGCAACCTAAAATAGGTACTTCTTGGCAATAGTGAGCAACATAAGTAAAATGATTGTCTCCACCTAAAGCAACAATTAAGTCAAATTGAGAAACTTGTAAATTTTCTAAACTATCCCGAAATATAAAAGTTCCTTTGGGAAATATATCTTCTTTCAAAATTTTTCTGCTTTCGAGTTGTCGTAAATGCGAAGAATAAATTCTCTCAAAGGAGTTATTTTGAATAGCTGTCAATTTTTTATAAAACTCCAAATCGCCTGCATATTTTTCCATATCTAGTTCAAATTTTGTTTTTTTGGTTACAATTAGTACTTGCATTTCAAAGGTAGTCTGATTCTATATTACACTTATTGCCAACAAGAAAAATCTAAACGGAGGGTTTTTATGGATCTAGAAACAATGAGTTTAGAAGACTTAAAAAAATATGTTAAAAAACTTCAACATGAAAATGAGGTTTTAAAAGATGAGGTCAAAGCAGTAGAAAAGTCTCTCTTCCTACCACAAACTTTGGCTAAGCTAAATTACAAGGTTGTCTTGCGGCGGGAAGATATAGTTAAAAATGAACTTTATTCTCGAATTGATGAAAAGAGAGGGTCTCTTTTTGAGATTAAAAATCAAATTAAAAAGTATGCACCCATTTTAGGACTAGATCCTGACTCTATAAGAATTATTGCTACTGAAGCTATTCAAAATATCATTGAACATGGTTTTGGAAATTATGCAGAAGTAGAGCTTGAGATTGACAATACCGTACATAATCCTTATTTTAAAATGTCTTTTAAACACCAAATGCCTCCGGGTCAAAAATATACTCTCTCTCAAATTGAAGAAAACGCTCAAAAAGGAGATATCACTTCTCCTAATTTTGATTTTGAAAATCCACGTGGGAGAGGGGAATTTCTTATGAAAGAACTCTCCGATGAACGCCAAATTATTAACGGTGTAGATGTAGATGAACGGGGAAATAAAATGCATTATTTTAAAAGAATTCTCATTAACTATAAAGATCCAAAAGGAGCTAGAGTAGAGACTAGTTTTGACGAAATTCGTGAGGAATTAGATCGTTTAGATGGAGAAGAAGTAGTTTGTTATTTTCATTTAGATCATAAGATGAATAAGCTCAATACAATTACTATCATTACAAATAAAAATCGAGACTTATCAGTTCGCAATTTAATGGAAGAAAAAGGATTCAATCTTGCTCATAAAGATACATATTCGCGAACGAGTTTTCTGTCGTTCATTCCAACTAGAGAGTTTACTGAAAATGAAATTAACGAAATTTTTGGTCAAGTGAAAAAAGTTGTATCGGCTGAAGTTCATCATAAGTTCAATTAGTGCTCTTATGATTTAGGTAAAATTTAAGTTTATGTTATTTTTTGAAAAATTTGTCAATAGAGTTAAAACTTTAAAGTCTTTTCTTTGTATAGGCTTAGATCCTGAGTATGAAAAATTGCCTTCTTCTATAAAAGAAAAGAAAGAACCTCTTTTTGAATTTTGTAAAGAAATTGTTAAAAAAACTCATTCTTATGCAGTTGCCTTCAAACCAAATATTGCATTTTTTGAAAGATTTGGAAGTAAAGGGTTTTCACAGTTAGAAAAGTTAATTGTTTATGTAAGACGTCTTGATCCAAATGTAATTATTGTTTTAGATGCTAAAAGAGGAGACTTATTTAACACTGCCAAAGAATATTCAAAATATTATTTTCGAGAACTCAAAGTGGATAGTATAACAATCAATCCGTACATGGGACGGGATAGTGTGGAACCTTATTTGAACGAAGGAGGTCATGTTTTTTCTTTGTGTTTAACTTCCAATTCAGGGGCTTATGATTTGCAGTATTTAAAACTAAATTCTGGAAGAGAACTTTTCTTGAAAGTGGCAGAGTATATAACTCTTCTAAACAGAGAATATGAAAATCGATTGGGTTTAGTTGTTGGAGCAAACCATAAGGAAGAAATAGCTAGAATTCGGGAGTCATCTCCCAAACTATGTTTTTTAATGCCGGGAATTGGTGCACAAGGAGCCAATTTACAAGAAATTTTTCCTTATTCGGGTCAGTTTGTATTATTAAATTCCTCTAGAGAGATTCTTTTTGGGTCGCAAGGGGAAGATTTTGCAGAAAAGTCCAAAGAAAAATCTGTACAAATTTTTAGCTCCATGAAACACTTTTATGACCCCAGTTTTTGGGAAAAAGATCAAACTTAATTAAAAATAGACTTGAAAAAATTTTAAAAGAGTTTGAAAACGTCTAATAAAGAAAAAGGTATGGAAGGTTACCAAAGACAAGGAAGTTTTATTATAAGAAACTTATTTTCTATAACTTTTCTTTTTTCCTTGTGTTTGCATGTTGGTGCTTATGCTAGCTACTATATTGCAACACACAAAGTTGTAGAGGAAGAAATCGTTGATTCTCAAAACATAGTACAAGACGTAGATTTAATTGAAGAAATTCCTCCTGAACTTTTAGGGGGGAAGTCTAGCCCTGCTCCTGTACAAAAGCAGG
>CALDSP010000270.1 GCA_937924465.1 uncultured Leptospiraceae bacterium | reverse complement strand
CCAATTCAGTCCTGAAAACTCAAAATTTTGAAGATCTTGTAGAGATATTGAATCCAAAAATCAATATAGTAGTTTTAGAGAGAGATAAGTTGACTAGTCTAGAGCAATTTCATTTTCCATTTGAATTTCAACTGCGAGAAGTAATTGAAAAACCAATTCAACCAGAGTTAAAAAAAATCTTTCATGAAAAAAATTTAACTGAAATTCCTGAGTATTGGATTTCTGATATGGAGTTTTTAATTGAAATGTTTTCTGATTTGCTTGGTTTGGAAAGAGTTGGTTTGCGACTGGGTTTTTTAAAGAGTAGGCTTTGTCCTAAATTTCATGTAGACTTTGTTGGAATTCGCCTTCTTTGCACTTATCAAGGCAATGGTACGGAATTTATAGATCGTTCTGTTTTGCACAATCTTTCTCTTCAAGATATAAATGAAAATTCTAATCACTATCAAAATATAATTCAAATAGCAAAATGTGGAGATATTGTTCTTTTGAAAGGAGAAAGATGGGAAAACAATTCTAATTTTGGAGCGGTGCATCGTTCACCCAACGTAGAAACACAAATCATGCGTGTTGTAATGAGTCTAGATATTTTGTGAGGAGACAATGAAAAAATTACCTGTAACAGTTCTTTCAGGATTTTTAGGTTCTGGAAAGACCACTCTTTTAAATTATATTTTAAAGAATAGAGAAGGTTTAAAAGTAGCTATTATAGTAAATGATATGAGTGAGATCAATATTGACACAGAGATTGTTAAGAAAAATGAGCCTTCTATTGTTCGAGCAGATGAAAGACTAGTAGAAATGAGCAACGGTTGTATATGTTGTACACTCCGAGAAGATCTGTTAGTGGAAGTAAAGAAACTAGCAGAAATGCAGAAATTTGATTATTTGATCATTGAATCTACTGGAATCTCTGAACCTATTCATGTTGCTGAAACTTTTACATTTGTAGATGAAAATGGAAATAGTCTTTCTGAATTCGCTAAGTTAGATACAATGGTAACTGTTGTAGATGCTTATAATTTTTTGAGAGACTTTGAAAGTGTTGATGATTTAAAAGATCGAAAATTAGAATTAAATGAAGAAGATCAAAGAAGTATAGCTAACTTACTTGTTGATCAAATTGAATTTGCAGATAAAATTATTATAAATAAAATTGATCTAGTTAGTTCTTCTGAATTGAATAAGATAATTGGAATTATTCGTTCCTTAAATCAAAGCGCTCAAATTTTGCAGACTAAGTTTTCTCAAATTCCTTTAAAAGAAGTGCTTTTTACGGAATCTTTTAATTTTGAAAAAGCGGCTAACTCTCCCATGTGGCTGAAAGTTATGCGAGGAGAGGAAGTTTCAGAATCAGATGAATATGGAATTTCTTCTATTTCTTTTGTAGAACAAAGACCATTTCATCCAAAAAGGCTTTATGAATTTTTGCATTCTAACTTTCAAGGAATCATTCGTGCTAAAGGGTATTTTTGGATTGCTTCTCAAATTGATGTTTTGATTGAATTATCAATCTCTGGAAACATTCGAGAGTATTTTCCTAGAGGATTTTGGCTTGCTAGTATTCCGGAAGAAGAGTGGAATATTTCCGAACAAGAGAAAGAAGAAATTCTAAAAACGTGGCATCCTGTTTTTGGAGATCGAAGGAATCAATTAGTCTTTATTGGAAAAAAAGAAATTTTGGAAGAAATTAAAGCAAAATTAAAAGAAGCCATTCTCACAAATGCAGAATTGAACAAGTTCAAAAAGTTAAAACTTACTGATCCGTTTCCCAATTTTTTAGATTATTTACAACAACCCCAAGAAGTTTAGACAAGGGAAAATTCCCTTGTCACGTAACGTTTAACTACTCAATTAAAGAACTTACCTCATTTCTTTCAGAGATTAGCTCATCGTGAGTGATTTTCAATTTTTCTTTTGCAAAGTCGTTTAATTCTAAGCCCTGAACAATTTCTATTTTTGTTCCATTAGAACGAACTGGGTAACTAAAAATTAGTTCTTTCTCCACTCCATAGCTTCCGTCAGAACAAATTGCTACACTAAACCAATCTCCAAAGGGGGTGGGCTGAACTCCTGTGATTTGGCGAACGGTGTCTACAACAGCATTTGCAGCACTTGCAGCACTAGAAGCTCCTCTCGCTTGGATGATGGCTGCTCCTCTTTTTTGAACTGTGGAAATGAAGTCTCCTTTTAACCAGTCATGATCTTTAATTACCTCTGGAGCTGGTTTTCTTGAAATTTTTGCGTTGTAAAAATCAGGGTATTGTGTTGCAGAATGGTTACCCCATATAGCAACATTTGTTACCTCAGTGACGGGGACTCCTGCTTTTTGGGCAAGTTGTGTCTTCGCTCTGTTTTCATCTAATTTCGTGAGTGCAAAAAATCGATCACTAGGAACACCTTTTGCGTTTTTCATTGCAATATAGCAGTTCGTATTGCAGGGATTTCCAACTACTAACACGCGAACATCTGAGGCTGCTTTGGCAGCAATAGATTTCCCTTGCTTTGTAAAAATTCCCCCATTGATTTTTAATAAATCCCCGCGCTCCATACCTGCTTTTCGTGGAACTGAACCAACTAATAAAGCCCAGTTGACATTATTAAAAGCTGTGTCTAGATCGGAAGTGACAGTTACCTTTTGTAAAAGAGGAAATGCACAATCATCTAACTCCATCACTACCCCTTTTAAAGCCGGCAGAGCTTGTTCTAATTCTAAAAGTTGCAACTCAACGGCTGTATCCTCTCCAAACATTTGTCCCGATGCAATTCTAAAAAGAAGTGCATAACCGATTTGACCAGCGGCTCCAGTGACTGCTACTTTTACTGTTTGTCCCATAAAAAATCTCCTTAGTTTTTTAACTCTTCTTCAATAATTCTTTCAAAAACTTCATATCCTTGTGCCCCTTCAACAAAAATTCCATTAATAAAAAATGCAGGCGTACCATTTACTCCAACTTTCTGACCATCTTGCACATCGGACTCAATTTCATTTCGTACAGAACCATCTTTATCAGCAATGCACTGATTGAATTGAGTTTGATCTAATTCAACCATTTTTGAAAGTTCTAAAACTTTTTCTCTTGTTAGATTTCCTGTATTTTCAAATAGCAATTTAAAGATTTCCCAAAATTTATTTTGTTTATAAGCACAGTTGGCGGCTATATGAGCAAACATAGCATTTTGATGAAAGGGAAGAGGGTAATCTCGAAATACCCAACGAATTTGATCTTTGTATTTTTCACGTAACTTAGTATTTACACTCTGACTTCTTTGACAATAAGGACATTCAAAATCTGAAAATTCAATAATAGTAACTTTAGCATTATTTGGACCTAAGGCTGGATTACTTTTTTCTTCTACTACTAAGCGAGGGGGTTTTTCAGTGTGAACTTGAATTTCATATTTTTTTAAAAGTTGATTTCTTACTTCATTCTTTTTTTGATTTACTAGAAAATCAACAATTTGTTGACGAACTTCTTCATATTTTCTTCCTTGTAATTGTGATTTATAAGAATCATAAACAGCCATGATTTCTTCTTCAGAAGGATTATAATTTTTTGTTAAATTATTTATAACTTGGTCAGAGGGAATTCCTTGGGATTTAGCTTCTAAATTAATAATTTCTTGCGAGGCAAAACTGTAAAAGACGTTTTGCAATTCGTTATGATAATTCTTGCGAATTGAAGTATAAGGAGGAAATTCTAATTTTTTTAAATCTTGTTCTGTATATTTTTTTCCATTGATTAGTAGATAATTTTGTGGCATGTAGTATTCTTTTATTGCTGGAAGAGAGATTCCTACATAAACTAAAAAAAGTGCTAATATCGCAAGTAGTGAAATTTTTGTTTTGTCCATTCTTTAACTCCTTTCACCATTTCAAGAAGTTAACTTTTAGAATCAATGTTAATTTTATAAAATAAGACTTGAGTTTTAAAAATAAATATGATTATTATTAGATAAAATTTCATATTTAAGGAAATATACTTTTAAAAAGAGTGTATTAAATAAAAGAGTGAATATTTGCCAGCTTCTCAAGCTACTTGGAGATTATAGGAGCGAATTTAAAAAAAGAAACAATAGTAAACCAAATAAACTATTCCTTTTCTGGATTAGTAACTTTAATTTTTACTTTAAAATTCCAAGGTCTAAAAGGGGCAATAGCTTCCAATCTCTGTTCTGCTACAAAATAAAGTCTTTCTCCATATTTCACTAAGGCTCCTTTATAGTGAGCGTATTTTGTACGATGATCAACCAAACCAACTTCTTGGACCTTAGTCCAATCATCCACAGTTTTTAAAGATGGAAGTTTTCGTAAGTGCAATTCTTTAATGGAA
>CALDSP010000269.1 GCA_937924465.1 uncultured Leptospiraceae bacterium | reverse complement strand
GGTTCTATCTTGTCCTGGTTCTTCAGCAATAATCTCTGTGCACAAAGAAATACATTCATCGCAAATATAAACTCCTGGACCTGCCACTAAACGTTTAACTTGATCTTGCTCTTTGCCACAAAAAGAGCAGTGGAGTTTTTCTCTTACCATTTATTTTGACTCCACTGGAATGGTTTTTCTGTCAGGAATTACATTGTCAATGAGTCCGTAATTTTTTGCTTCTTCGGCAGTCATGTAAAAATAACGTTCCATGTCTCTTTCTATTTGTTCTAGAGGACGTCCCGTGTGTTTCATATAAATTTTACTCATATTTTCACGAATACGGATGAGTTCAGAGGCTTGGATTTCAATATCACTTGCTTGTCCTGTAGCATAGCCAATAGGTTGGTGCATCATAATTCTAGAATTAGGAAGGGCTGAGCGTTTTCCTTTTGCCCCACTTGCAAGTAGAAGAGACGCCATGGAACTTGCTTGTCCAATACAGAGGGTTCGAACATCGGGTTTAATATATTGAATGGTATCGTAAATAGCAAGACCTGCAGAAATAGAACCTCCGGGAGAATTAATGTAAAGATAAATATCTCGTTCAGGGTTTTCCGCTTCTAAATATAAGAGTTGCGCATTTATAACATTCGCATATTCATCGTTAATAGGATAACCAATAAATACAATTCTATCTTGCAATAGTCTTGAAAAAATATCATAAACTCTTTCACCGCGGCTAGTTTGTTCAACAATATGTGGTATCAATTGAGACTCCTCACTTAGAAATGATTTTTCTAATATTTTTTATATTCTTTTCTTTTTCTACTATTTTATTCGCATTCTCAATTAAAAAACTCTCTACTTTTGCAGTTAACAAAGAGAAAAAAATATTTTCTTTTATATTTGGAGTTAATTTTAGATTTGGATCTTGAGATTTTCGAAGATTAAAATCTTCTAAAATTTCTTCATCGGAAATTGAAATTTTTTCTTGGATGGCAATGTTTATGATAGTGTAAATAAATTTTAAACGAGAAATAGCAAATGTCTTATAAAAATTTTTTACTTCTTCTTCAGACTTCTTCATATACTCCGCCAAAGTAGCGAAAGTAATTTTGGAATCGTGAATTCCATATTTATGCATATCTAATTCAAATTGATGTTTAGTCTCTGCTTCTATTAAGGATTCAGGGAAATGATATTCAGAATTGTTCATAATTTCTTGGATAAGTTCTGAAAAGTAATGATTTTTTAGCTCTGTTTGTATATGGTAAAGAATATTAGATTGAATTTTCTCTTTTAAACTGTTTAAGTCTTCTTGTCCGTCCGTGTATTCTTTTGCCAAGTCATCGTTGATTTCTGGAAGGATAATTTTATAAATAGAGTGTATCTTAGAAGAATGAAAAAAGGTTTTTCCAGCTAACTGTTTTTCGGTGTAAGTTTCAGGATAGGTGTATTCAAATTCCTTTTCTTCGCCTGCTTTTAGTCCCAAGAAATTTTTTTCAAAGTCAGTATTTTCAGAATTTCTTCCAAGAGTTAGAAATAACTTTTCTTTTTTGAAGATTTCTTCTCCATTTTGGTTTTTGATTGTGAGATCTAGCTCTATTCCATCTTTTTCTTCTGCGACTTCATTTGGTTCTTTGATTTGATTTTTGGCTAAATAATACTGAATGTTTACCAAATGTTCTTGAATATCTTCTTCTTGAACTTGAGGTTCGTATACTGTAAGATTTAAGTTTTTGTATTCTGTTAGTTTAATCTCGGGATATAATTCTATATTTGCATTGGCTACTAAGCTAGAGTTTTTATCGAATTTTTCAATTGAAATTTTAGGCTGTGAATAGGGAGAAATTTTAGTCTCTTGGTATACGTTTGTCAGAGATTCATTTAGTAATATAGCTATAGCTTCTTCTGCTACAGAATCTCCTAGGACTTTTTTAACTATTTGAAGGGGAGCTTTACCCTTTCGAAATCCGTTTACTTGAACCTTTGGAGAGGCTTTCAAATAAGCTTTATCATAGGCTTCTGCAATCTCTTCTGCATTAAAAACAAAATCAATTTTTGCATTTGTTGGGTGAGTTTTTGTGAGTTTATATTCCATAATTCTTCTTTGGGAGAGAGTTTGTTGAGCGGGAAACGGGGCTTGAACCCGCGACCCCCTCCTTGGCAAGGAGGTGCTCTACCACTGAGCTATTCCCGCACTTAAATTCCATGAAATTAAGTAATATTATTTTGCATAGCTTTTTTTTTCAATTAGTTCCAATATATCTAAAAAAATATTTTGAGCCATAATTTTATGTCCTTCTGCAGTAGGATGAATTCCATCTTTTTGATTGAAACTTTTTTCTCCTGCCACTTTTTCTAAAAGAAATTTGCTTTTGGGAACATTTGTTTTTTTACTCACTTGGTCATAAACTTTTTCAAATTTCTTTCCATAGTCTTCTCCTAAGTTTGGAAAAGGCTTCATAGGGATTAAAAGGATTTTTGCCTTGGGATTTTTTTCTTTTACAAAATTTATAATTTTAACTAAATTTGCTTCAATGATTTTGGGAGAGATTCCACGCATCATGTCGTTTGCTCCAAGTTCTAAAATAAAGTAGTCAAATTTTTGAGAAAGGATCCATTCTAATCTAGCTAAACCGGAACTAGTTGTATCGCCACTCAGTCCAGCATTTATACATTTGTAATTGAGTCCTCTCTCTCTTAGCATTTTTTCAATGATTGCAGGATAGCTCTCCTCTCTTGAACTAAGTCCAAGTCCTTCTGTTAAACTATCACCAAAAAAGAGAATCACAGGTTCATTTGATAAAGGTTTTAAATTTGGATTGCTTTGTTCATTTGTTTCTCTTCTACAGAAAAGGGATAAAAATAAAAAGCTCAAAAGGGAAAGGTAGAAATTTTTCATAGAACTTATAAAATAATTTAATAATACTAGGCTTACTTAAACAAGTATAGATAACTTCCCAAAGGATATTGAAAAAAAAAATTATAACTCCAAATTTTAACAAAACACTTTAATAATTTAATAAGTTGATATAAATAACTATCTAATAATTAAAAGAGTCTTTAATTTGGTTTGTGTTTTGCTCCATTTTCTTTGTATTATTTCTCAAATTAAATTCTAAGATTTTAGAAAATAGTTCATGAAAATATTGTAAATGTTTTATATAAGCTTCCCTTTTAAAAGTGTTTCGTAAAGGACTAATTTTAGAGTTCTCCATTTGAGAAAGTTTATATTTTCCATAAGCTAAATTGGAAGGATTTTCAGCTTTGATATTTTCTGGAACATAGTCATCCTGCGAAAGAATATAAATGTCATTTACATCCCCACCAATCGGATTTTCATCAATTACTTCTACTAACTTTCTATCATGTCCATAAAGATTATCTACTAAGATTCTACTTCGA
>CALDSP010000268.1 GCA_937924465.1 uncultured Leptospiraceae bacterium | reverse complement strand
AAATAGCAAGTTTATATATAATCTTTTAGTTTTAGCTAATTCAAATCATCTTTGAAAAATTCAGAGTTTAATGTAACTAAAGTAAAAGTAGTTTTCTAAGTTTATTTGCCTTCCTAAATAGATTTTGCTTCTTTGTTTGGTCCATTTTTTCCAAGAGTTTAACCATCATTTGTGTTCTTGGATTTTTTAAAAAGTAAGCCTTATTTTTTTCTATAAATTCCCAGTACAAGCCATCAATTCCATTGCACCATTCAGCAGGTTTATAATTTCCCATTTTTCTGTAGTAATTTGAACTACAAAAATAAGGCTTGGTTGCCATAAGTCCTCCGTCGGAAAAGATTCCCATTCCAAATACGTTGGGCATCATAACCCAATCAGATGAATCCACAAACATTTCCATAAACCATCGATAACATTCAAAAGGATGAACTTCTAATAAAATCATAAGACTGGAGGCAACCATAAGCCTTTCAATATGATGAGCGTAGGCATATTGTTTTAATTTTTGAATCATTGCATCCAAAGGAGGAATCCCTGTCTCTCCTTCATACCATTTTCTTGATAGCTTGTTACTAGCATTGAAAAAATTTGTGGATTCTTGGATTTCAGAAAAATTTTGATAGATTCCTCGAACATATTCCCTCCAACCAATGATCTGGCGAATAAATCCTTCTAGAGAGGAAATAGAAGTTGAAACCTGTTGTGTATATTTTAAAGTTTCGTTGATGACCTCATGTGGAGTGATTAAACCTAGATTCATCATTGGACTCAAAAGAGAATGATACAAAGAAAAAGTATTTTGAGATAACGCATCTTGGTAAGCTCCAAAATTTTCTAATCTTGTTTCTAAAAAGTTTTTCAGCCAAATTTTTGTTTGATTTAGAGTAACTGGTAAATAAAAATTTTTTGATTTTCCTATATGATTAGGAAATTCCTTTTCAACTAAGTTTTCCACTTCAAGAAGAATTTGAGATTTATAAAAAACTGGCAAAGCAGGTGGAATTTTATTTTTAGGAAGAGCTTTTCTATTTTCTGTATCAAAACTCCATTTATTAAAAAGAGGTTCTTCTTGTTCATTTACTAGAATATTCAACCTTTTTCTTTCTCTTTCATAAAATGTTTTCATGAAAGGTCTTTTAGTAGATTTCAAATATTTTTGAAATTCTTTTCTAGAACAGAGAAACATAGGAGATTCCCAAATTGTGTAAGAAATAGAATTTTGCTCTAAGAAACTTAAGATCCTTTTTTCAAAAAATTTATCTTCTATTTCAAAGAAAAAAACTTTAGAGATTTTATTGAATTTTAAAAATTCCAAAAAATGAAGTTCATAAGTTTTGGAACTCTGTTTTAATTTTTCATAATGCACCACAAACCCTGCTTGTTTTAAAGCCTCTGAATACTCCCGCATGGAAGCTAAGAATAAAACAATTTTATGTTTGTGAAATTTATAATAAGTACAGAGTTCAAAATCTTCCCTCATAAAAAAAATAGGATTTTCAAGAAATTGAAGTTTAGTTGATAAAATAGAAATAGGAAATAATTGATTTCCTAAAATTAGAATACAACAATCATTCATAAATGTGGAACCTCTATTAAACTATCATTACAATTTGACAAATAATCTTAGTATAATAAAATATTGTATATAAAATAATTTACTAATCTTTAATTTTATAATAGATCAAAGGAGAATTGCATGGAAAAAGAAGCAACACTTGGAAGATGGCAGAAAGAATTTTTTGAAAATATAAAAATTTATATTCGCTATGGAATGAATGAAGAAGATGCTCGAAAACTTTTAGAAAAATTTTTATATCTTTCTAGTACTACACCTATTCCACCTGTTATGAAAATTTTCAAAGAACCTGAACTTTTAGATGAAATTGGAGTTTATACAGAAGGCAATCCACAAGCTAGAGATTTCATGATTCAATTTTTAAATCCTATCATGAAAAACTTTAAAGTACAAGGTTTAGAAAACTTAGAAATCATCAAAAACTTAGTTGGGAAATATCCAATCACTCTAATTTCAAATCATCTGAGTCATTTAGATGCTCCGGGTATTTTTCATTTGCTTTATACTTCAGGTGAAACAGGACGAAAGATTGCAGAAAACATTACATTTATTGCAGGCCGACTTGCCTTTGAACCAGACTTTACAAGACTTGGGCTTTATATGTTTGGAACTCTTTTGGTTTGTTCTAAAAGAGACATGGCAGATAACCCAAGTCTTTCTGATCTCATGACTAAAATCAACATGAGAGCTTTTCGTGTCTCTCAAAAACTTCAAGCAGAGGGAAAAATCATTTCTATTTTTCCAGAGGGAACTCGTTCACGCGACGGACGACTTATGCCTTTTGTAGATACGGTTTATCATTATGTTATGAATAAGGTAGTCTTACCAATTGCCTTAGAAGGAACTGATAGAATCCTACCAACCACAGGCTTTTTATTTAATGATGCAATTGGTAAATTAATTATTGGAAAGCCTGTTATAGTGGGAGATTTAAAGCCAAAATCAGAAGACACTTTAATTCAAACCTTAGAAAAAATTCAACCCCCAGAAATAGGAGATAAAAAACAATTTATTATTGATAACTTAGCTTTACTTGTAGGTTCAAATTTAAGCAAACACAAACATGGAACGTATAGAAATCTTTACAGTGCAGACAAAGAAGCATTACATGCAAATGTGCTTATTCAAGTTCCCAAAATTCCAGAAGAAAAAATTCTAATTATTGGATCTAGTTATCGCTCTATTGCTACGGCAGCAGTTCTTGCGAATAAAAAAGTTTTAGTTACTGTATATCATCCAGATGAAAAAGTAGCTCAAACCTGTAATGAAGAGCATAGAGATGTAATTCATTTTCCAATCTTTAAACTTCCCCCTAACATACGCTTTACCTCCGATGTAAAGGAGTTGAGAGAGGCAACTCTCTTCGTACAAGGAACCAATCCTTGGGAGTTTAGTACGGTTTATACAAATGAATTAAAAGAAGAATTGCTAAAGAATAAATCTATAATACTCAATGTAGTAAAGGGCTTTAGTTCCTCTCCGAAAGGACTTCCTCTTTATGATTTGGAAGAAATGGGCATTAGTAAAAATCGTTTGGCTGTTGCGTCAGGTGCTAACTATCCCGAACAGATCATGGAAAGAAAAATTAGTGGCTTTGAAATTGCAGCGATTGACACAAGCCAAATTCCTCGACTTACCCATTTACTTTCTACTACTTATGTTTTTTCTAGACCCGCTTTAATTGAACATGATGTAATTGGAGTTCAACTAGGAGGAGCACTGAAAGCTATTTATGCTTTAATCATGGGATTGGTAGAAGGTTACTTTAAAGATAAGTTAGGTGGAGATGTGGACAATACACTTTTTCATTTGTCAAATCGATTTTTTAAAGAAATGGTCGCCATTGGAGTAGTCTTAGGAGGAAAAGAAGGTACTTTCCAAGGACTTTCTGGACTTACTGACTTTATGCTTTCTTGTTTTGGAGCAGATTCTCATGATCGAAAATTTGGTTATGAATATGCAATGGGAGTTCGTTCTGAAAAAGTTACAAGTGGAAGCTATGGCCTAAAAATGTTGCCTAATTTAATTAAACTTGACTTTGAAAAATTCCCAATCATCACAGCGGCTTATGAAGTCGTAATAAATGGAAAAGATCCAGAGAACGCAATTGAAATGGTGCAAGATAAATTAGCAAGATTTTAAAGAACCTCTTGTAAAAGAGGTTCTCCTTTTATAAAACGAATCACTTCTTCCACAGCTTGGGTCTCCATAGCAAGCCTACAATCTTCTGAACAAGAGCCTATATGTTGGGTAAGAGTTACATTTTCTAATTGTGTAAAACTTCCAAAATAAGGCTCATTACAAAAAACATCTAAACAGGCATGGGAAATTTGCTTTAGTTTTAAAGCATTTAGTAAATCTTCTTCGTGAACTACTTCGCCTCTACTTGTATTAATTAGGATAGGAGAATTTTTCATTTTTAAAATTGTTTCCCTGCGTATCATATTTCGAGTATCCTTAGTAAGAGGAACATGTAAACTTAGAATATTAGATTTTTCTAATATTTTATCTACACTTGCAAATTCTATATTTAGATTATTTTTTTTAAGAAAAAGAATTTTTTCGCTAACATCTATAATGTCGTTTACGAGAACTTGTTTAGGATGAAAACTAACCAAAGTCTTTGCAACTCCACTCCCTACTCTACCAAATCCAATAATTCCAATTATACTTTCTGCAATCCTTTTTCCAATAGGTCTAGACCATTTTCCATTTCTTATTTCTCGATCAGAATAACTAATTTTACGGAGTCCATCTAACATAAGTCCAATTGTTAGCTCTACCACTGCAGGGGTAACTGCATCAGGTGTATAAGAAACTCGGATTCCTTTTTTTCGGCAAAGTTCTAAAGGCACAGAATCTAATCCAATTCCAACTCTAGAAATAAATTTTAACTTATTTGAGTTTTCTACAAGTAGAGTTAGATCTTCAGTTCCCGCAATCAAGATTTCACAATCTAACGCAAACTTTAAAGTTTCAGTTGGTTTTAACTTTCTTTTATAAGGATTTAAAAAATAAGAAATATTTTGATTTTCTAATGTTTGAATAGGTTTTTGGTTGT
>CALDSP010000267.1 GCA_937924465.1 uncultured Leptospiraceae bacterium | reverse complement strand
AAGTATTTATCTCGCAAGTAACTATTTTAAATGTTTTAGATTCATATTTTACATATAAAATTTTATTTTTAAAGAAAAATCTAAAAAAGTGAACTAATATAATAATTAAACTCAACGTGTTTTCTAAACTATCAAAAAAATTATGAATAAAAAATATCAAAAAGCTTACTGAATAAACAACAAAATAGTTACTTGCGAGATAAATACTTCTAAAAATAAAAATAGTAAATATAAGGAACAGAACAACGCCAAGAACTCCCAAGTATATTAAAACAGATAAAAGTAAACTATGAGGATGAATGAAACTTCCATCTGTATCTTTTATAAAATTTATAAGAACTTGGCTCATGTTTTCATTACTGTATGAAATAAAAAAATTTTGTTCTCCTATTCCCAATCCAATTAACTTCTCTTTGAAACTAAGATTAGAAAATATTTCTAAAAATTGTATCCAAAGTTCAATTCTACCAGCACTCCACTCATTATAATTTAGAAAAAAATTGTACCCTAGTTTCGTTATAAGAAAAATCATAATAGGTAGAAACTGTGATAGAAAAATCAAACTTAGTATAATAAATTTTATGTTTTTCAACTGAAAAAAAATAATTAAATAAACTAAAAGATTAACAAAAATAGATATAAAAGCTCCACGAGAATAGCTCATTACTAAAATAAGAATTATAAAAACAAAAATTAGGAGAAATAAAACTTTTTTTTTAAACTCAATCTTTGGAAGAAACAAGTACAAAGCTGGCAATACTAAAAATAAACTGGCATAATTAGAGATTCGATTTGTATTCAAAAGAGGATGAGAAATTTTTTGAAGAAAAACTAAATCTCCAAAAGTATCTAACTGGTAAACGTAAATATTCAATGAATTTAATCCTAAAATAAGTGCGTAATAACTTAAAGGTAACCAAGTCTTTTTTAAAAAAACAAAACTTGCTAAAAATAAACTAGAGTATATAATTAAAGAAGAAAAAGAGCTATAAGTTACAAGAGCATGCACAAAAAATAAAACAATAAGTAAAGTCAAAGAAATCTTTTGGGGATTTGTAAAACTAAAATTTTGTTCTATTATTACTAATAAAATAGGAAGAGTTAAAAAAAAACCTAACTCGGGAATTTTGAAATAGGTATAATTAAAAGAAATAGATGTGAAAAGTAGGATTGAAAAAGTAATAAAGCGAAAAATTCCTCTACTTGCAAAATCTTTTTTGATGATTTCAAAAAAGAAAATAATTGGTATAAATCCACAGAAATACCTGAATATATCTAAAGAGTTTTGTTGCCTTCCTAATTTATAGAAAAATTCAGTAGAAGCAGTAATCCATGCTCCTAAAAAAATAAAATACACTAAAAAGAAATACTCTTTATTTATGTGGAAATGAAACTTTTTTCGAGCAATCAAAAAAATCAAAATAGATGAAAAAATTTGCCCTATGCTAGTTTGATAAAACGTTTTCCAATGTAAAAAATTCAGATTTGCTATAATAAAAAAAATAAGTAAACCAAAAGACAATGAGTAATAAAAAAAATAATTCATTTTTATGTTTTGAATTTAAGAAACACTCTATAACTTTCATTTCTTGAGTAAAGAAAAAATACAATCTAGATTTACAATCTTAAAGACTTTGCTTTTGTTCTAAATATTTATAAATTGGAATGCGAATTTTAAGTTGAGAGTCGTAAAACTCCCCTAAATACTTTAAATTGAATGAAGCCAAAGTGTTAGGATGCAAACTAGATCTATAGCCTTTTACTAAAAAAACTCCATCTTGTAATAGATAACTAGAAGAAGAATTTTTTTTACTGTTACTATAAATAACTTTCCCCTCTAAAACAATAGAATTTTCAAAATGTCCAATAACTCTGCCAATTCCTTCAATTTGATTTTTCTTGTGAAAATTAGAAACATTAGAAATCTTTTTTGGGAGTTCAACTAAAACCTTATTTTCTGGCAAAAAAGGAGGGTTGGCTCCACACACACTTTTGTAAAATTGGGAAAAATTTTTCCACTCTTTTTGAGTTTTGATTGTTTGTTTAGCATTAGAAATTAGTTGAATAGGAATAAATAATTTTTCTTGATTTTGGTTAAGTACAACTACATGGTTTTTCAAACTGCCGTTCTGGTAAATTGCCCATTTCGGAATTTGACTATAAGGCACTTGACCTAGATTAGGACAAAGTTCTTTGGGAGGAAGACCAATCACAACAGGCTTAGTTTTACTAAATATAGTAGACATAATAAAAAATACACTCATAGCTAAAATTAACTTCATAATCTAGAATCCTTAAACATATATTTACTATAAAAAATTATAGTATTTTTTTATTTAGTATTTTTCAAGTTTTTTTTATTAAAACTTTTAATACTAGTAAGGATATTTTTGGAAAGCTTCACGCTTACAAAAGAGATGCGGATTCTTTGTAATTCTTCAAAACGAAATAGTTGTAGTAACAACAACAGGCTTTTGTTTGGCTCTGTTTTTTTAATGTAAATTTTTTTAGAAAGTTCGAACCTCAAGTAAAGGAGAAGCCCTTTCCAAAAAGTTTGTAGTAACAACAACAGATTTTTTCTAAAAAATCTTCGCTTGTTCGTATTTGTGCA
>CALDSP010000266.1 GCA_937924465.1 uncultured Leptospiraceae bacterium | reverse complement strand
TTTTGTTTTAGAATTTGCAAAGCAAACTTGATAAAATCCACTTTTTAAATGAGAAATTTCTTTCAAATCTTTCTGTTGAAGAGTATGAGCAAAATCTAATTGAAACTTGTTTTGGGTTTGTATAAGAAAAACAAGAGAAGTATTAGCAAAACCTAATATTTCTTTTTTTACCTTTTCGAGAATTTCGTAAGAAATTCCAGTTACATCTCCTTCAGAAATCCAAAGATTTTTGGGATTCACTTTAATTTACTTGGAACGTTAATTTTCTCAAGAGCAGCATGGGTAAATTCTTCAAACAATCGCAAGGCTTCTGGAATGCTTTTCCCTTCCAATAGTGTAGCTCTTTCAAACCTTGTATTAAAGTGAATGGGTTCCTCTAAATTGTTGATAATGTTAGTACCAGAATTAATAGTAGTGTTTACCTTAACAATAAAATCTCTAAAAGTTTTAAAAAGTTCTCCAGCCTCTGCAATAAAAATACGAGATTGTTTGTTTTTCATTCGTCCTAGTTGTTCTTTAAAATCTTGTTTTTCGGCTTGGGCATATTCTTCAATTGTTTCAGACAAAACTTTCATAGTTCTACGTATGTTTTCTAAGTGTTTTAAAAGATTGTCTCGTTCTGATTGATGGGAAAAATCAAATTTAATATGAGAATCCCCTAGAATGGGAGCATACTCGTCTTCTAGGAGATTGATTAAAGTAGCAATGAAGTTAATTTCAGGATCGTTGGAGTGAGGAGAAATCTTCATGACTACTATATTAGAAAGAATATTCTCCTTAGTTATGGCCATTTGTGGCTTTCCTTTCTCCATGAAGGGTTGCGCTCTTACAATATGAATGTTGTCTGGAATGCCTTCTGGAGAAATTGCTAAAATTTTTGATTTGCACTTTTGAATTTCTTTAGTGACTCTTTTTTTTTGTTCCTCATTTTGACTAATGAGTAAAATTTTTTCTAACTGCTGCAAAAGAGTTTGATAACGTTGTAAGAGAATTATCTGTTCAGTATTGAGTGCCATATTTACTCTTTCTTCTTACTCACTCCACTTAAGGAGTCTGCAATGGAATGAAAATTTGTCAAGTCTATTGGTAAAAGCACTTCAGTGTTTGCTTTAGCTAAGTTAACAAACTGTTGAATAAAGTTTTGGGCTATTTGAAGTTTCATGGCTTCTAACCCTTCACTTGTAGCTAAAGAATCTGCAATGGCGGAAATCCCCATAGCAGTTGCATTTGCTATGGATTCAATTTCTTTTGCACGTCCCTCTGCTTCATTAATTCTTTTTTGGCGTTCTCCTAAAGATTTGTTGATTGCTTCTTCTTTTAAACCTTGAGAACGGTTGATTCTTGCATCTCTATCCCCTTCAGAAAGAGAAATAGAGGATTTTTTGTCTAACTCCGCTTTTTTAAGTTTTTCCATTGAATCAATTACCGTTTTAGGCGGAGCAATATTTTGAATTTCATAGCGTAAAACACGAATCCCCCAAGGTTCTGCGGCTTGCTCAATCACATCTACAATTCTTTGATTTAAAATTTCTCTTGCTTCAAAGGTTTTATCTAAATCCATTGTTCCAAGTACTGCACGCATAGTTGTTTGGGCAAGTTGAACAGAGGCAAAAACATAGTCATCAATTCCGTAACTTGCAAATTGAGGATTTAAAACTTTTAAGTAAAGGATTCCATCTACTCGAACTTGCACGTTATCTTTTGTAATGCATATTTGAGGCTGTACTTCAATTGCCTGTTCCTTTAAAGTATGAATATAGGTAACCCTATCAATAAATGGAATTAAAATATGAATGCCTGCATGCAAGGTTTCATGGTATTTACCTAATCGCTCAACGATCATAACTTCTTGAGAATGAACGATTCTCACAGAACGTACAATTTTATAGGCAATATAGATTAAAAAGATAGGCCAAAAAAAAAGGGAAATATAGTTCATTTTTTTTCTCCTTTTGTTGGATTTGTTTGAGGTTGATTGGTGGTTACATGAGGGAAATTTTGAGTTACTTTAGATACCCCTTCAAACACTGCCGCAATATTAGCTACGTTGGGTGGTAGAATTGTAGACTTAGAAGTATGCAAAACCTTTCCTAAGTTTTCCAAATAAGCCTGTGCAACTTGTAAATCCACAGCTTCCCTTCCTCCTTTTTTTGCAATTGCTTGAGAAATGGCTTTAAGTCCATTTGCAGTAGCAGTAGCAATGAGCTCAATTTCTTTAGCCTTTCCTTCTGCTTCGTTGATTCGTTTTTGTTTTTCTCCTTCACTAATGTTAATTGCTTCTTGGCGTTCTCCCACAGAACGGTTAATTCTTGCAGCTCTCTCCCCTTCCGATGTAGTAATTTCTGCCCGCTTATCTCTTTCGGCTTTCATTTGGAGTTCCATAGCTTGCAAAACTTGAGGTGGAGGAGTGATATTTTTAATTTCATAGCGAGTTACTTTAATCCCCCATGGATCTGTTGCATGATCAATTTGTGCAATTACTTTGCTATTGATTTCATCTCTTTCAGCAAAAGTATCATCTAAATTTAGCTTACCAATTTCAGCACGTAACGTAGTTTTAGCTAATTGAGTAGTTGCAAGTAAATAATCATTGATTTCGTAAGATGCTTTTTCTGGGTCAATCACTTTCACATATAAAATTCCATCTACACTTACAGGGACATTATCTTTCGTAATACATTCTTGTGGAGGAACATCGTAAGCTACTTCTTTTAAAGAATGTTTGTAAGCAATTCTGTCAATAAATGGAATTAAAAAATGAAAGCCTGATTCTAAGATGGCTTTCTTTTTTCCAAAGCGTTCTTGAACGTAAGCATATTTTTCTGGAACAATCACAATAGTCTTAGCTATTACGATGAGTAAAACTATAAAAAGTATTGTAAAAAAATCCATCTTATCTCCAATTAGTAAAAATTTTATTTAGTAATTTGATAGTTTAAACATTTAAGAACTTTTATCTAGTTCTTTTTTCTCTTCTTCACTCAATTCGTTTATGATAAATGTCAGATTTTCTTTATCATAAATGCGAGCATATTCTCCTACTTGA
>CALDSP010000265.1 GCA_937924465.1 uncultured Leptospiraceae bacterium | reverse complement strand
CACTACCCGCACCCAGTGCCAAGGCACCCAAAAGCAAAGTGTTGTCATTTTTCTTTTCCTTGCAATCAAACACAAAAAAAAGAGCCAAAACCAGTAAAACAGATGAAATAATTTTCATAAAAAACCCCCTTAGAAGTTAGAAGTTAGAAACTCTCGCTTTTTGCTTCTTTTTCGCTTCTAACATCATGTCAATTGTGAAACCACGATTTGTTTTTGTAAAGTTTTTTTTTGAAATTTTTTAAAAAATTTAAGAAATAGTGACTTGAAAAGCTAATTTTCTGGGAAATTTTAGATATTGCAAATACAAAGAATTCTACTCATCAACTGGCACTTTTATTTTCAAAATTGCTACTATATTTCATTGACGACAATTTTTTAAAAATAAAATCACAAAGACCATAATCATATGAAAAAACACCATCAGACTACTATATGAGACGAGTAAAATCTTTTTAAGCCATTTATAAGAAGAAGCTAAAATTACAAATTCCTACAGTTTCTTTTGATTGGTAGACAGCCTCTTCATCTTTATAAATAGGATTCATACTAGAAAAATGTTTGAATTCTAAACGAATCTTAACAAAAGAGTGTGGCATATAATCTAAATTGATTGAACCACCCCAAATTTGATAACCATCTCTAGTGCTAGTTTGAACAATGACTTGATTTTTATCAAAATATCCCTCCCCACGCAAAGCAACTCTCCAAAAAGGATGAAACTGATACGCAATTTGAACAGAAAAACCCTGCCATCTATAAAAACTATCTTTAGGAGTAGTGCTTGGAATTGTATCTAACTGTTCTAATCTTTCCGTCCAAGAAGGTTCTAACTTTTTTTGAAATCCTAAATCATAAGCCAAGTAAATAAAAATTTTTTGATTTATTTTTCCATTTAAATGAAAATTACTAAAATAACGAGTTTGTCTTTTTTCATAATCGGGAGCTTCATTTCCAGCAAATCCAGTATAAGCAATTTTCCAACTATCATTTAGATTATATACCAATTCTAAACCAAAGGCTTTGTCTTTATTATTGTCTTTTATTTTTTGCCAACCGTTGAGTGCATACAATCCAATCAAAATTTTTTCATTGAATTTGTATTTTAACCTAGCCCCTGACTCATAGTAAGGAGAATTCTCTGCAATAAGAGAACGAGTATAATTTAAATTCTTAATGGAAATAGCACTTTCACCACCAATATGAGACTCAAAAATTCCTACATCAAACCAAAGGTCTTTTATGATAGGAATTCCAGCATAAGCCAAATACACATACTGAAGTTCTTTAGGTTCAGCTATATAATTTGCCTGAACATAACTCCCTGTTTGTATAGCTAAACCATACCGAAAACTAGGAATTTCTTTTTCAAAACTTAAAACAGCATGATTTAAAAAAAACTCTCTATCGTTGATAATTTGAGTTCCATAACTTCTTTTCCTGTCGTAATGATTCATGCTAGATTGTGCATAATAAGTATCTATAAAAATATTAGGAGAAGGTAGAATTTGTGTTTTAGGTAATTCATTCGTATACGACATATCCTCTGTTTGCGAAAAAATAAAAATTGGAGTAAATGAAAAAAAAAAGAAAGTACTTTAGAAGTTTTTGTAGTTTCATTTCATCTTGAAATTGTATTTTGTATTTAAAATTTAAACTAAAATCTTTCCCGCGGCATCTAAACCTGAAAGCATAGCTCCATGAACAGTTTGATGAGTTCCATCACTTCGAGTTGCCTCCCCTGCAAAAAAGATTCTATCGGAAATAGGTTGACCCAAAATTTCAAAAGCACCACTAGAACCCACAGAAGTAAAAGAATAAGCTCCTAGGATATGCTCTTCCTTAGCCCAATCCATTACAATATGCTTTTCATAATTTTTTGTAGCAATTCCACCACCAAAAATTTTATCTAATTGGGAAAGCACTTCTCCAATTTGTTTGGAATTAGAAAGACTACTCAAATACCTAGCATGTTTTCCCATCACAAAGGCAGTCAAGTAAAGATTCTCACCTCTTCCATTGCCTGTAGGCCAATACTCTGGAACAACTCCATTAGCTACAAAACTTTCCAAATTAGAAGGCCAAAATTGTTTTTTAAATTTTATAATGATTTTCATGCCAGAATCCATTCCAATTTTTTGGATAGCTTCTTGGTGTTTTAGAGGAAGGTTAGGAACAAACTGAATTCGTTCCTGTTTTAAAATTGTAAGAGGTACGGTAATTATGACCCGATCTGCTTCAAACCTTCCTCCACTTGCAGTCGTTATGCGAATTGGAATTTGAGAGTAGTCAATTCTTTTTACTACTTGATTGTATTGAATCAAAGGAATTACTTGATCATATTCTTTAGCAAGAATTTCTTGCACCCCTACTTTCAAAAAGAAATCGGTTTCTCCTGAACGATTTCTTCTATCATATTCTGCAGTTACTTTTGCACTTAACGTGTTGTTATCGGTTCCATTTTCATTTCCTAACCTAGCATTTAAATAAGCTAAAATGTCTGGATGATTTCCAAAAGGCTGTTGAGAAATTACTTGAGAAAATGGAACATCTTCTAAACTTAAAGATTCTAAATTATCAATAAACTGACTTGCTAAATCAAATAAAACATTTTCCTCTAATTCTTTTTCACTTTGTAGTTTGCTTTCAAAATAAATATAAGGTTCTATATTCTTATCTATAAAGGGAGTTTTATGTTTATCTAAAATTTTTTTATAGATACTAAACTCTCCATGCACCAACTCTGCCCCTAACTCAATCGGGAATTCTGCAAAGTTGTAATTGGTAAAAATCCTTCCACCCCAACGATTTTTTGCCTCTAAAATTTGAATATTTTTAAATCCCATATCCCAAAGAGTTTTAGCAGCATGAAGTCCAGCAGCCCCAGCTCCAATGATAACAACTTTTTGAGAAGTAAAATAAGGTACAAAAGGAGATTCATAATTTTTTTTCTGACAAACATCTAGTAGAATACTTGAACTCATAAGAATAAATTGTTTCCTTGTGATCATATTTTTTAATAACGGTTTTTGTAACGTTTATAGAGAAGGTAAATTAAAGCTAAAATAATAAGCAAGGGTAAAAACCAAACAATACTATCAATTGCATTAAAAATAAAATTTATACTAGAAATAAAAGTATTTCTAAAATTAGGATACTGAATTTGAAAGGGAACTTCTTTTCCTTCAATTTGTATATAAATCTTCGCCCAACGTATACTATCTTGAATTTTCCAAGTTTCTAATTTGGCTTCATCATACTTGTTTTCACTTTTTTCTAAAAGTTCTTCTCTATCTTTCCATGTCCAATTTGTAGCAGAGCCTTCCTTTCCAGCTTTTGCTCTACGAGTTAAGCGGATATTTTCTCTTTCCAATGCAATTTTTTGTTTTTGATTGTGCTCAGTCCAATCTACAGTTTCTACTTTTTCGGAAATAAGTTTTCCTACCTTAGCTAATTCCAGTAAGGTGGGATAAAGACTAGAAACAGGAGTAAGAATTTCTACTTGCAAAGTTTGAAAATCATTGAAAAAAGAAATTTCCATTTTTTTTAGAATAGATTCTTTTTGAATGATAGAAAGAATTTCTTGCCTAGATGACAATATGTTATTTGATTTCATAGTTAAATAAATTTTGTATTCCAATAGTCTTTCAGAAACTTTCAACGACAAAGGATTACTGGGACTTGGAATAAATGATTCATTTTCACTTTCTTGTTTATTGAAATATGCTTCAGACTCTTCCAATGGAAGGGATTTATTTTCTAACTTTGGTTCTGTAGAAATTTTTTCCTCTTTACCACAAAAAGCAAAAAGCAAGATAAGTAAATAAAGAAAGAAATTTGTTAGATTTCTTTTTAAAGAAAAATTGCGCCATATAAGAAAATTCGACGAAGGATCAGAACTTTCAGTAGCATTTAACATAAGATAGGTCCAAATTATATTTTGCATTCAAAAAAGTCAAGAAATTAAAAGCGTCTTTCCTTAGGACTAATTTTAATAGAATTGAATTTTTAAAACGAAATAAAATGATTTACAACGATTTTAAATAATCCAAATTATTGCTATGAAAAGAACTCAATCTCTTACTTTTTGGATATTTGCAATTTTAGAATTTGTTACACTTTTATTTTGGAAAGAAAATATTTATTTAGATATTACGACAAAATGCATCCCCGTGTTTTACTTAGTTATTTTAGTTTTTGCTTGGAATTTACGTTACTCAACTATAAAAAGAAAGTATTTATTAGGAGCAGTTATATTTTCTGTAATGGGAGATTTTTTCCTTGCAGCAAAGTTTATAAATAATTATTTTTTGCTTGGACTTGGCTCTTTTTTAGTAGCACAAGTTTTTTTTATACTTTGCTTCAGTTTAAATTCTCGTCTTAAGCTCCATTTGTTTATCTATCCTTTAGCCATAGGTCTTTTAGTTTTTGGATATATCTATCCTACATTAAAAAAAGATTTAGTAATCCCAGTGACTGTTTATATGTTGGCTCTAACGGGAATGACATGGCGTGCAAGTGCAAGAATAGCAAATAAGACATCTGTAACACAAACGACTCTTGGCGGATATTTATTTTTAATATCAGATGGAATGATTGCTCTCACTCATTTTGCAAATGTAAACATACCATATGCCCCATTATGGATTATGTTCACGTATTACGCGGCAGAGTACCTTTTAGTTAAAGGTACTTTGGAAGAATAATCTTGCTTTAGCTTATGAAATTTTTGAGAGATTATAAGTTTACAAGCTATTTTCAATTCTTAGATTTATAATGCACTTTAATAAAATACTTGTCATAAAAATTCTATTTGTAATATTAGATATGATTACTATTGCCTATGATTGATTTATTAAAACCTCAATATATTCCTAGAGACGTCCCTGTTTTTTTAATTCGAAGTTTTTTAAATTCCATTTATAAAATTGAAGTTACAGGACTTAAAAACATTCCACCTGTAGGAGGAGCAGTTTTAGTTTGCAATCACACTGATAATTTAGATCCCTTAATACAAGGCGTGTTCATTCCTCGTAAAATTGTTTTTTTGGGGAAATATGAACTTTTCCACCCAGAAGAACCTATTCTAAAAATTTTAAATGATCAAAACTCTCCTTTTCAACAGTTTCCTTTTTTAAATCCAATCAAAGACGGACTTGAAAACTTCCTCAAAAGTATTTCTAATATTTATTCTTCTCAACTGAAAGAATGGGGAAGTATGCCAATCATTCGTGGTTATCATGGAAACGATTCTAAGGAAGCCGTTCGTTATTATGAAGAATTAGAAAATTACATTTGTGATATTTTAAAGTCGGGAGAAATAGTCTCTATTTTTCCAGAAGGCACTCGTACTACTACTGGAATCATGGGTCCCTTCAAAGCATTGGCAGCTAAGTTAGCCATTCGTGCTAGTGTACCTATAATTCCAAGTGGAATTTCTGGTGCTTGGAAAATGTCCGAACCAAAAGCTTTTCTTTCTGGTGCCGCTTTTAAAACCAAAATTACTTACAATATTGGAAACCCCATTCCTCCCGATCAATTTCCCAAAGAAAACGAAAAAAAATCTGCAAAACTCCTTACAGAAGAATTAGAGAAAAGAGTTTACTTTTTAACTACTCATTGGGAACGTAGAGGACAATCTAGACGTTTTGCGACAGTTTTATAAAAGCTTATTCAACAAGTAAATTGTTCTTTTAAACTTAGCGAATGAGTTCAAATAAAGCATTAAACTTAGATAAAAAATAAAACTTTTTTTCTTTTATACTTCCACTTTTTACGTTTATATTTAAATCAATAATCATGTCATAACAAAAATTTAAAACTTCATTATTAAAAACATGAATTTCTTTTTTCAGTCTTTCTTTTACGTAATATTTCCTTCCAGAGGAAAAACCTTCCATTTTAAGATGTTTAAAAAATTCCTCACTTTCCTCTTGAGTTTTATAAACTTGAAATAAAATTTTTGCTTTTCGAACTTCATCTAAACGATTCAAAAAATTTGTAAGAAAAGAAAGAATGTATCCTGTAGAATCCTCATGCTCTTTGATTTTTGAAAACTCTTTATGAAACTCTAAACGGTTATTTTGAAAAATACAATCCACTAAATGAAAGGGATTAAACTCACTTGATGCAAAAAGTCCTTCTTGTATATCTTCTTTAGTATAATGTTTCTTGGGAATAAGAGTTTTAAGTTTTTGAATATTTTTTATATATGCCCCAAAGTTAGAGGGAATTCTATAAATAAATTCATCACTTGCACTTGGTTCAAAAGTAATTTTTTCATTTTTTAAAATATTTTCTAACTCTTTGAGTCGTTCATTGGGATATAAGACTTTATTTTTCAAAAAAGCAAATTTATCATTCAAAAGAGAACTCAAAGCAGTTGGAATCTCTTTTTTATCGTAATGAATAAGAAGACTAATTTTTTGATCTAAATGCGGTAGACTTCTTTTAAAATTTTTTACGTATTCTTTATAGGCTTCTGTGAATATTGGTTTAAAAAAATTGCTCCCAGATTTTACAATAATCAATTTCCAAGAAGAAAACATGCTCATATTAAACATTTCTGAGAACAAACTTTCTTGCTCTCCTTCTTCTGCTACATAGATCACTGTTTCATAGGGCTCATTGAGTTGATTGTAAAGTTGTTTATAATGATCTACTAAAAGATCAAACTCAAAACTTTCTTGGGCTACATAAATGAAAATTTTTGGAAGTTTTTCTAAATCATTCAAACGAAGTACTTCAAGTATAGTTTTGAATTCTTGAATTTCTTTCTTCTTTGTTGAAGGTTTGGAATCACTCATTTTTCTAGAGTATAAATTTTCTTTAAATCAGAAATAATATTTTTTTGCATGGCTTCATTCGTTCCACCCCCAATTGAAAGTAAAATAGCATCTCTATGTAGTCTTTCTACAGGATACTCTCGACAATAACCATATCCACCTAAAACTTGGATTGCGTTACGCGAAACATTTTCCGCCATCCTTGTTGCGGCTAGTTTAGCAGATGCGGCTCCTAAAGAATTTCTAATAGAAGGATGAATTCCAGCAGCTACATAGTACACTAAAGCTCTTGCTTGGGCTAAGTCTACATAAGATTCAGCAATCATTCTTTGAATTTGACCAAATTCTATAATTTTTTTATTAAATGCCTCTCTGTGACGAATACTATAATCACACATGATATCCACGCAACGTTTAGCAATACCAATTGATTGAGCTGCCAAAGTTACACGTTCAATTTCTAAATTGCGCATCATGTGAGTTGTGCCTTCATTTTCTTTTCCAAGTAAATTTTCCTCTGGAACTTCCATGTCTTCAAAAATAAGTTGGGTAGTGGGAGAGGCTCGCATTCCCATTTTTTCTTCTTTTTTCCCTACTGAAAATCCTTTAAAGGTAGATTCTACCACAAAAGCTGTAATATTTCTATTTGCGCGTTCATTTAGTTTTGCATAGACTATAAATACATTTCCTACACTACCGTTTGTAATGTATTGTTTAGTTCCATTTAGCACATAACGATCTCCTTTTTTTACTGCTATTGTGCTCATCCCTAAAACATCGGTCCCTGAAGCCGGCTCGGTCATTGCCATTCCACCAATCCATTCTCCAGAAATAACCTTGTGCAAATAACGTTTACGTTGTTCAGGATTAGAACTATAATAAAAATTATTTACAAAAAGAACTTCATGAGCTAAATAGGAAAGTGTAAAAGCTGGATCGTATTGAGACATTTCTTCATGTACTATCACAGAAGCAGTAGCATCTAAACCTAAGCCCCCATCCACTTCTGGAACAGTAATACCAAAAAGATTGAGTTCTGAACCTAATCTATGAAATAAAACTTTATTAAAAATTTCTTTCTCATCATGTTCTTTAGCTTGTTCCTCTAAATTCATTTTAGCAAATTTGCTTACAGTTTCCCGAAGTTCTCGGTGAGTTTCTGTAGGATTAAAAAGATTGTGATCTTTATCAAATGATACCATTCTCATACCTCTTATACTTTAAAATTGATAATATTGTAATTGCTGCCGTTTCCATTCTTAAAATATTCTTTCCAAAAGAATATCCTAAAATTTTATGCTTATCAAAAAGTTCTAATTCTTTCTCGTGAAATCCCCCCTCTGGACCTATGATTGGAATCTCCTTTTTCTGCCATGATTTTTCATTTAAGGAAGTTT
>CALDSP010000264.1 GCA_937924465.1 uncultured Leptospiraceae bacterium | reverse complement strand
TAATCTTGTTAGGAACTTTTTTAACCCCCATTTTGTACTATTCTACAAACAAGGGGTTACAACTTTTAGAAGCACAGGGAAATAAAAAAGACCTAAGTCCATCTAAACAGCAAGCTGTATCTTTAGAAGAGGCATTTCAAGAAGTTTTTGAATCTGCATCCCCAAGCGTAGTATCCATTGCAACCGAGAGAGTGGTTAAATTCAAGTCTCATCCGTTTATGGGGGATCCTTTTTTTGAACACTTTTTTGGAGGGGGACGACCTCAAGAGTTTAGTCAAAAACAAAGTGGTTTAGGTTCAGGAATTATTCTAAACCAAGAAGGATATATTCTCACCAATGAACATGTAATCCGTGATATGGATAAGCTCACAGTTAAATTAAAAAATAAAAAAATGTTTGAAGCCAAGTTAGTAGGGGCAGATAAAACCATGGATTTGGCTTTGCTAAAAATTAAGGGTTCTTCCGATTTGGTTCCAATTACACTAGGAGATTCTTCTAAGGTCAAAGTTGGACATTGGGCAATTGCAATTGGAGCTCCTTTAGGCTTTGAACAATCTTTTACAGTAGGAATTGTAAGTGCTGTAGGAAGAGGAGGCATTGATTCATCGGGTGTGAGTTATATTCAGACCGATGCGGCCATTAACCAAGGAAATAGTGGAGGACCTCTTTTAAATATTCATGGAGAGGTAATTGGAATCAACCGAATGATTGCTTCACAAAGTGGAGGATCTGTGGGAATTGGATTTGCAATTCCTATCAATGAGGCGAAGAGAGTAGTAGAGGAATTAAAAGCACATGGTAAAGTCAAAAGAGCTTGGTTAGGAATAGGTTTAGATTCCATCTCTGAAGAAGAGGCAAAAGAACTTGGTTTAAAAAGTACAAAAGGAGCTATAGTAAAACAAATTATTGAACGATCTCCTGCAGCTAAGGCAGGTATGCAACTTATGGATGTGATTGTAAAAATTGGGGATAAAGAGGTAGAATCTCCTGAGGATATAATCAACACAATTCGAAATTCCAAAATAGGACAGAGGTTTGAAATTCGCGTTTTTCGAGATTCCTCTCTTGTAAAAATGATGGTTACAACAGAAGAAAAGCCAAATTAGTGAAAGAAAGAATTTTTCAAGAAACTAATAGTGAGGATGATGTCTCTCTTCGACCTGAAAGTTTTAAACAGTTTATTGGTCAAAGGGAGGCAATTGAGAACCTAGAAATTTTTATTGCTTCTGCTAGAAAACGGAAAGTAGCTTTGGATCATGTTTTACTTTCTGGTCCCCCCGGACTTGGAAAAACAACTTTAGCACATTTAATAGCTAAAGCAATGAAATCAAATATTCTTATTACCTCTGCCCAAGTACTTTCCAAAGGAGCCGACTTAGCCCGCCTTCTTACTACGTTGAATGAAAAAGACGTTTTGTTTATTGATGAAATTCATAGTCTGTCACGTAACGTAGAAGAAATTTTGTATCCTGCAATGGAAGATTATAGGATTGACTTGATGATTGGAGAGGGATTTACAGCACAAACAGTGCGAATCCCATTAAAAAAGTTTACTCTAATTGGAGCAACTACAAGAACTGGTTTAATTAGTGAGCCATTAAAAACTCGATTTGGAATTCAACTTAGATTAGAATATTACTCCAATGAAGAAATGCAGGAAATTGTTTTACGTTCTGCAAAAATTTTAGATTTAAAAATTGATTCTAGTGCCGCTCATGAAATTGGAAAACGAAGTCGTAAAACTCCAAGAGTTGCTAATCATATTTTGAAACGGGTTCGGGATTTTGCAGAAGTTCATAACAATGGGTACATCAACAGAGAAATATGCAGACTTGCTTTAGAAAAATTAGGAATTGATGAATTGGGACTAGATTCCATTGACAGAAAAATTTTAGAATGTATGATAGAAAGATATAAAGGAGGGCCTGTTGGTTTAAAAGCCGTAGCAATTATTTTAGGAGAAGAAGAAAGAACAATTGAAGAAATCTATGAGCCTTATTTAGTTAGAATTGGACTTATAAATAGGACTCCTTCGGGAAGAGTAGCGACCGAAAAGGCTTATAAACATTTGGACGTTGAGTGCTATGAAGAAAGAAATCTTTTCAGTTGAAACAGGTTTAAATGAAGACGAAGAAAGATTAGTTTTTTCTGCTGGATTTGTAATTCTTATTTTCTCTCTTTTTTTAGCTCATCTTTTTACAAGAAATCTTTTGTGGAAGTTCCTAGGTTCAGAAAGTAATATTGAGCTAGAATCTCGCGCCCAACGTGAAAAAATTTATAATGTTTTAGTTGAGCAAGACTTTAAAGACAAAACTATAAAAGATCAAATTAAAGCTCTCTCCGATGAAGATGCGGCTGGTTCAGGTGGACTTACAGAAAAAGAAGGTTTTCATACTCTTACACCATTTTATGAATTTATTATGGGGAAAAAATTTTCTACTCCTAGTTCAGAAGTTTCTTCAAGTAAGCAAAAACAAGAGGAAGAAGTCTATGAGGTAGGAGTGTATAGAATTGATCCTCTAGAAAAAGTTCCTGCAAAAATTATCTCCTCTGCCAAACCAAGCGATAAAGGACAAGAAACAAGAATTCCAGCCAACTATCGATTTCAACAAGATTTTTTGTTTCGTTGGGATGGTTCTCGCTCTATTTCTATCCCACGCAAGCAACTTGCAGGCTATCATTATTTTAAGAATATGCTAAAAAAAATTGAAAATAATTTTTTCCCTCCGGGTGGAGGAAATTTTGCTTATAGAGATTCGGCTGGGTTTGTGATTCGAGAGGGGATTTTACCCGGTGAAACAAAAATTGTATTCATGCTCAATGACGCCGGAGAAGTAATTGATGTAAAACAAGTAAGTTCACAAGGACAAGAAATTGTAGATAGGGCTTGCTTAGATGCCATTCGTGGACAAAATTTTGGTCCCGTTCCACCTGAAGTCAAAGAAAATGGACTTATTTTTGGAATTAATTTTATCTTTCCGGGTTTTAGATATTAATTTTTTAGTTGTTTTTCGTATTTAGAAATCTTTTATATGACTTAAGAGGTTAAATATGAACATAAATTTTGCTGTTGATAAAGCTTATGAAAAAAAAACATTAAAAGAAATTGCTGACTCTCCTGTAGAAGCTCTCCAAGGTGTATCTCCGACTGATGCTCAAAAATTAAAAGAAGCCTTTAACATTAAAACAGTGCGAGATCTTGCCAACTTAAAATTTTTCCACTGGGCAAATGCAATTGTGACTTTAGCTGATACAGAAGAATAGTTTTCAATTTTTTAAAGCGAAAAGATTGATTAGTTTTAAGTAAAAATTTCAGAGTGAAATGAATCTGTTAACCTAAAATTTTATCATTGCACAATGTAATTTGCCATAAGAAAAATTTTTTTGTAACTTTGTTTAGTTGCTGTTTATGGCCTTTGGATGGTGAATTATTT
>CALDSP010000263.1 GCA_937924465.1 uncultured Leptospiraceae bacterium | reverse complement strand
GAGAATAAATCTGTGCAAGTTCAACTTCCTCATTCATAGTAAATGCTCCTTTTTTTATTTTAACCCATTAAAGAATTTTGACTATTAAAAATTTATTTTTTTAAATGTAAAATCTTGCTAAGTATAAAAAATAAAGCAATACACTGCAATATAAATTGTAAAAAATTTAATTTACTTAAGACAAATCGTAAAAATCTTATATCTTAAATGTGGATGAAATTAAACCTTTCTATAAAAAAATCTATTGTTTATATTTTGTTTTCAGTTAGTTTTTTCTTTGGTTGTCAAAATGCCTTGAAAAATGTGAAACGAACTCAATATCCTGTAATTGGCACGTTATTTAATAACCGAATGTTACTTCTCTTAAAAGGTACTTATGCCTCTGACAATCCTCTTACTTTTGATGAGTTAAATCTTGGTACTGGAGATTTATATTTAGACACACAAGGAGAAGGAGGGGACCCTTTTTTTGATTTAGATGGACTTCCTAAAGCCAAAGATTTACCTATATACATTGATTTTGGAGAGGTTCGAATTTCTAGTAAGTACAAAGGTCCCGATGCATTGGACTTAATTGAAAACATTCGTCAATCTAAAGAGTTCTGGGACTTTATAGCTATTGATAGGCAAGTTTATTGTACTTTTCCCGGATATACAATTTTTGATAACTCGTGTAAACGACATAATGGTATTACACACATGGAAGAATTTTTCAATGGCTTTGGTGCCAAGTATCCATCCAATGATCCAACGGCGGAGTTTAGAGGAAGTGGTTTCAATGGAACAGGTTCTCAATATTATCATGCAGGAGTGTATGTGAGAGCTTTTGTAACAGGATATGCTAAAGAAAACGGAGCTTTAAAAATTAACACTCGTTTTGATAATTATGACGTGCGTGGTTCTAATATTGTTCCAAGAAATAGCTATCCCCCAAGTGCTACTGTGAACGATAAGCAAAGAATCACTCCTAAAATGTTTCCTATCTTTTATACTGTAGATGTAGGACATGAGGATATGACCATTCGCCCCGGCTATGACCCTTATATTTTAGAAATGAGAATGAACATTAAAGAAAATCTTATGGTTCATTCATGGACAACTCCTCTTGGAATTGTGCAAACTATGGTTGGATTTAGCGATTGGAAAAATCCTCATGCAGGAGAGCCAGACATGGGTGGAAACGTGCTTTTGCGTGCCAGAGTGATTTACCCCGAATATGCTTCTTCTTTAGAAATTACCGGTGGAAGTTCCACTTATCAACATTACTATGCAGTTTATCGAAATCAAGAAAAAGAATACTTTCAACAACTTCCCCTTGCCGCAACCCCAGCTAGAAGTGGAGTTTCTTATATTAGGTACATTCACGAAGGAGATTATAAATTACTTTGTTTATCTGACACACAACGTTTAGATGGTTACCCAGATACTGTAGTTCAAGAATTAGAATTTAGTGTTCCTCAAACTCCTCGTCAAGTAATTCAGTTAGATTTACCATGTCCTTAAGTATTGCGTCTATATTGTCCACCTACTTTATATAAAGCATGGGTCATTTCACCTAACGTTAAAACTTTACTCACTTCCATAAGAGCTTCAAAAATATTCTTTCCAGATTTTGCAACCTCTTTTAGTTTTTGAATAGATAATTTACTAGTCTCACTATATAATTTTTTATACTCTTCAATTTGTTTGACTTGTAAATCTTTTTCTTCTTGAGTAGAACGAATAACTTTATCTGGAATTTTTGTAGGAGAGCCTTCTTTATCTAAAAAGGTATTTACCCCTATTATAGGATGTTTTCCCAAATGTTTTAGATTTTCATAGTAAAGGGATTCATCTTGGATTTTATTTCTTTGGTACATGGTTTCCATTGCCCCTAAGACTCCACCGCGTTCCGAAATTCTTTTAAATTCTAAGTAGACCGCCTGTTCTACCAAATCTGTAAGTTCTTCAATAATAAAACTTCCTTGTAATGGATTTTCATTTTTAGCAAGTCCAAGTTCTTTATTAATAATAAGCTGAATTGCAACAGCTCTACGAACGGATTCTTCTGTCGGAGTTGTAATTGCTTCATCATAAGCATTTGTATGAAGAGAATTGCAATTATCATAAATTGCATACAATGCTTGTAACGTTGTGCGAATATCATTAAACTCAATTTCTTGGGAATGAAGAGAACGTCCTGATGTTTGAATATGATATTTTAGCATTTGACTTCTTGGATTTCCAGCATATTTGTTTTTGATAGTCCTTGCCCAAATTCGTCTTGCCACTCTCCCTAAAACACTGTACTCGGGATCCATTCCATTTGAAAAAAAGAAAGAGAAATTAGGACAAAACTCGTCTATCTTCATTCCACGAGAAAGGTAATACTCTACATAAGTAAATCCATTCGCTAAAGTAAAAGCCAGTTGTGTAATAGGGTTGGCTCCAGCCTCTGCCATATGGTATCCCGAAATGGAAACAGAATAAAAGTTTTTTACTTTATTTTGAATAAAATACTCTTGCACATCTCCCATCATTTTGAGAGCAAATTCTGTAGAAAATATACAGGTGTTTTGGGCTTGATCTTCTTTTAAAATATCCGCTTGTACAGTTCCTCTCACTTGCTCTAAAGTGTCTGCTTTAATTTTTTCATAAGTTTCTTTGTCTAGAATCTCATCTCCACTTATTCCTAACAAAAGCAATCCTAAACCAGAATTTTCTTTAGGAAGTTGATCTCTGTAAGTTGGAATGGAACAATCTTTAGAAATAAATTTTTTTTGAATTTTTTTTAGTGTTTCTTCTTTGAGTCCATTTTGTAAGATATATTTTTCACATTGTTGATCAATTGCTGTATTTAAAAAGAAAGCAAGAATCATAGGAGCAGGTCCGTTAATTGTCATAGAAACTGAAGTGTTGGATTTGCATAAGTCAAACCCACTATACAAACGTTTGGCATCGTCTAAGGTGGAAATAGAAACCCCAGAGTTTCCAATTTTTCCATAAATATCTGGTCGTAGGCTTGGATTTTCTCCATAAAGAGTCACAGAATCAAATGCAGTAGAAAGACGAACCGAATTTTGTCCAAGGGAAAGATAATGAAATCTTTTGTTCGTTCGCTCCGGTCCTCCCTCTCCTGCAAACATGCGAATTGGATCTTCATTAGTTCGTTTAAATGGATAAACCCCAGAAGTATATGGATATTCTCCCGGAAAATTCTCACGAAAACACCATCGCAAAATATCTCCCCAACTAGAATACTTTGGTAGTGAAATTTTAGGAATTTTTGTTCCAGAGAGACTTGTCGTAAAATTTTCAATTTTAATTTCTTTATTTCTTACATTATAGGTGAAAACTTCAGCTTGGTATTTCTCTTTTAAAATATGAAACTTTTGTAATAGATCTAAACTTTCTTTTGAAATTTGACTTTCTTTTTGAGCATATTTGTTTGCTAAGCTATGGTAGATTTCATTTTGATCTTGAAATTGTCGCATAACGTCTTGTAAAGTATATAATTCATTTGCTAAAGAAATTTCCTTTTCTTCAAATATTTTTCTTTTTTCTTCCTCTTCTACAATTTCA
>CALDSP010000262.1 GCA_937924465.1 uncultured Leptospiraceae bacterium | reverse complement strand
ACCTCTGCTCCCATATCTCCTAAGTACATGGAACAGAGAGGACCGGGAAGTAACATAGATAAATCAATAACTGTAATTCCTTCTAATGGCAATTTCATTGAATGTATCCTTGTTTTTTTAGTATGTCAATTGCATCCTTTTCTAATACAACTTTTTCAGATCTGATTTTGTTTGTTTGTGGAAGAGCCCAAATTTGAACTCGAAATTTTTTAGGTCTTTGTGGCTCTTGAAATTTTGCAACATAAAGAGGAAGACAAGATTCCTTGTAAATAGGACAGTTTTCTGGATAAACATCTAGACTTCCCACACCTATTTCCCCCCGTTTAGGTTCCCGTTGATCTATAAAAACATTTATCTGTGGTATAGAAATATCGGGATGAGAATAAAAGCAATATTCTTTTTCTGATTCTCCTTCTGTTTGAAACTGTATACGAACTCCCCTATAAATAGTTTGAGCCTCAGGTAAAGATAAAGGATTGTAATTTTTATTGGATAGAACCACTTTTCCCGGAAAAGTAGTTGCCTGGATCATGACTTTACGTTTATCATTTTCAAAAGAGTGTATTTTGATACAATATAAATTTTTTTTATACTCTCCTAGTTTAAAATATTCTCTAAGCTCTGCTGATTTCTCTGGATTTTGATAAAGTTTATATTCTTCAGGATCCTCAATATAATTGTATAGAAACTCTGGTTCTTCTCCCACATCTCCTTCCCAAACCTTTCCAAGCCTGTGAAATTCATAGGTCTTCTTTAAAAGTTTCCATCCCCCTAAGCGTACTCCTTTGACTCCACGAGTTTCGCCGTAATAAACTCTCTCAGGCATAAAAATATCTTTGAACATATCATAAAAACTTCGTCCATCAAATTGGTTTTCATAAACAGCAAAACCTAAAAGCTCTAAAATTGTTGGAGGAAGATCAATTCCTTGTGGAAGTTGTGAAATTTCTTTGGAAAAGTTTTGATGAGGGATTCGAATTAGTAGTGGAACATGGATATCTTCTTCATAAAGTCCTTGTCCGTGTCCGAAATAAGTATAAACTCCCGTAAATTTAGAAAGAGCATGATGCAAATTCATGACTTCTCCATGGTCGGAGGTAACTAAAAAGAAAGAATTATTTAAGAAATTTTCTGAATGAAAAAGTCTTAAGAGTTTACCTATTTCATCATCTACAAAAGCAAGCTCTCCTAAGTATCTGCGTTTTCTATCATCCATGTTTCCTTTTACTTTGGATAAAAATAGAGGAGGAGGTTCATAAGGGCGATGAGGATCATTGTAATTTATAAAAAGAAATACGGGTCTGGGATCTAATGAAATTTCTTTAAACATTTCAAAAACTTTTTGCGTGATCTTAGGAGTGTCTTCAGTTAAAAAAGAAAAGTCATAAACTTCTTCAAAACCTAAATCCACTCCAATTTGATGGTGATCATTCAGAAATGGATTGTTTCCAATCATAATGGTTCTATAGCCAAAGTGGGAAAGTAAAGCAGGAAGAGCAAACAAACTAGATTCATAAAAGGCTTTCTTTTCAGAAGGAAAAATTGCATAATCCCAAATGTTAATATAAGTTTTAGAGGGATATCTGCCTGTTAGAAAAGAATAAGTAGAGGGTCTAGTCCAAGCAGAGTTTACTAAGTGTTTTTTGAATATAAAAGAGGTTTGAGCTAGAGTATCCAAATTAGGAGTGACTCCATAGCTTGCTCCATTAAATCCTACTACATCGGCTCGCAAAGAATCAATCACTAAAAAAATGAAGTTTTTTTGATCTATCCTAAAAGTTGGCTCTAAAAATAATTTTTTTATTATTGTTTTTTCTTTTCCATTTTGAACTTTTAAAAAATTTTTTTTATTTCCAATTAAAACAGTTTTAGTTGTAATTGGATTTCCATTCCAAAATAAATTCGGTTCTTCTTTACCAATGTATGAAATAGAAACTCTATGATCTAATGGAGTTTGAATTTGAAAAACAAGAGTTTCAAAAGGTTCAAGTATGATGACTTTTTCGGAAATATCTGCTCCTTTTTCCCATCGATTTAAATTGACAAATCGAGAATCAGTCTGTCGCTTAACGTTTACATAAGTATTAAAAGAAGTATTTACAGGGTTTGGCTTTTTAGGTTTAGAAGGAATTACTTGAATTCCTTCTAAAAAATACATTAAATTAATATAGCGACCAATTCTATCTGCATATAAATGAGAAAATGCAAATAAAAACCAAAATAAATATTTCAAGTTATTCTCTTTTTTTTCTAAGTTGAATTTTTTGAACAACAAATAAAGCTAGGAAAGCTCCAATTCCCACTACAATTAAATTTACATTCGAAATTTGAACTGCTCCTAGTTTGGGACTCATAAACCATTTGATTATATCGGTAATGAGTTTTTGAAATATGGAAAAGGTAAGTAAAGAACCAAGCATAGCAATGAAAGTAGCTCCTATATAACCCCCAAAGAAATTTTGTTTTTGATAAAAATAAAAATACCAAGCGACTCCTAAAGACAATAAACTAATAAATAACATGTCTACTAGTAGCACCCATGGGGTTGTGATTGCAAGGATCATTTCCAAGACTCCAATCTTTCTTGAAATTCTTCCAATGAATACAGTGGACGTTCGCAAACTCCTCTTTTGCAAATATAAATAGCAAACTCTTTTGTTTCTCTGGATTCTAATATCGGAATATATTTTGAATTTTCTTTTAAAGAAAGTGGTTCACAAAAAGCTACAACAGAATTAGGAAGATAGGATTGAGAGAGCAATTGTAAAGTCTGTTCAATACGAGGGTCATTTTTTTCTCCTATAATTACAATTTCTTTTGGTTCTGATTTATAAAAAAGATAAGCACTTAAAAGAAAAGAGTAACTAATAGCTCTGTTTTCTAGTTCACTTTTAAAGTAAGAAAAAATTTTCTCAGCTCTTTTTTCAAAATCTTCTTGTTCTATTCCATAACTAGCAAGATATAAAAATACCCAAGTTAAGGTACTGTTTCCAGATGGTTCTACTCCATCATATCCATCAATGCTTCTGAGAATTAACTCTTCGGCGTCAACGCCTGTTTCGTAGTACACGCCTAAATTAGATGAAAATAATTTAATGATTTGTTTGGTTAAATCAATAGCATTTTTTAAAAAATCTATTTCAAAGGTTGCACGGTACAAGAAAATAGAAACCAAGGCAAGCTCTGCGTAATCATTTAAATAAGCTAAATACTTCGATTCTCCATCTCGAAATCTTCGTAAAAGTCTTCCATTCTCATTGAATAGATTTTTTTGAATGAATTCATAAATTTCTTTTGCCCGTTGAATGTAATGTAAATTTTGAAATGCTAGCCCTGCCTTGACTAAGGCCTTTATATATAAGCAATTCCAAGAAGTCAATACTTTATCATCTCGTAAAGGTCGAACTCTTTTAGAGCGTCTTTCTAAAAGTTTAACTTTATTTTTTTCTACGATTTTTTCTAGCTCTTTACTAGAGATCATTTTTAATTCGGCAAAATCTCCTTGGAAACTTTGGTTTAAAATATTTTTTCCTTCAAAATTTCCATCTTCTTCTACATTCCAATAGTCTTTTAGTAGTTCGGCATCTTTTCCACAAACTTCCTCAAATTCTTTTATGTCCCAAAGGTAAAACTTTCCTTCTTCTCCTTCACTGTCTGCATCTTCTGCACTTGCAATAGCTCCGTGTTCTAATTTCAAATCTCGCTCAACGTATTCAATTACATCAATTGCAGACTTTCTATAAAAATCTTTTTTCGTAAACAAGTAAGCATCTACTAAGATATCTATAAATAAAGCATTGTCGTATAACATTTTTTCAAAATGCGGAATTAGCCAAGATTGGTTTGTTGCGTAACGACATATTCCTCCTCCTACTTGATCATAAATTCCTCCTTTTCGCATTGCTTCTAGGGTTTTTTCTACCATATAAAGAGACATTTTATTTCCAGTATAAAAATGATAAGAAAGCAAAAAAGAAAGTCCCATACTAGGAGGAAATTTATTTGTTAAATTGGTTCTAAATCCATAATAAACTTCATCAAAAAATTTTTCATACATTTTAGCAGTTTTATGAAAAGCTTCTGAAGATGGAAGACTATCTCCATTATTTTCTAGATTCGAACGTAAAAACTCTACTAGAGAGTTGGAGGATTGGATCAGTTCTTCTTTTCGGGTATCCCAGGTTTGTTTTATGATTTGTAAAACATCTTTAAAACTTCTTCGTCCATATTTTGCAACGGGTGGAAAATAAGTTCCTCCTGCAATTGGTTTTTTCTGTGGAGTTAAAAACATATTCAATGGCCAACCACCTTGTTGATCCATTGCGTGTAAAGCATCCATATAAATTCTGTCAATATCCGGGCGCTCTTCTCTATCTACTTTTATACAAACGTAATATTGGTTTAAAATTTGAGCTGTTTCTTCATCTTCAAAAGATTCTTTTTCCATAACATGACACCAATGGCAAGTGGCATATCCAATAGAAAGTAAAACAAGTTTGTTTTCTCTTTGTGCTTTTTCAAAGGCTTCTTCACACCATGGAAACCAATCTACAGGATTGTAGGCATGTTGTAAAAGGTAAGGACTTTTTTCATGGATTAGGCGATTAGGTTTTCTTGAAAGATTCATAAGGACAAATTGAAAAAATCGAATCATTCGTCAATCAATCCAAGACTACAAAATAAACTGCTTAGCAATACAAAAATCTTTGCACAATTTCCCTTAAGAAAAAATATGTTTTTCATATGAAAAAAAATCATGTAGAAAAACGATTTCACTTTTGTTTGGAACTTATTCCTCAAATTAATTCTATTCTTATAAAATATTTTAAAAAAAAAGATTTAAACATTCGAAAAAAAGGAAGTATTGATTTAGTCACAGAAGCTGATATGGCAAGTGAAAAGTTTTTAACAAAAAATATTTTAAGAAATTTTAAGGAAGATTTTATCTTAGGAGAGGAAGGGGGAGAAACAAAGGGTAAAACTCCTTACCAATGGATTATTGATCCTTTGGATGGGACTACTAATTTTTCTCATAAAATTCCTCTTTTTGCTGTGTCTATTGCTCTTTTTGATCTAGAAACAAATCAAGTTCTTTTTGGTGTGGTGAGTTTGCCTTTTTTCGAAGATGTTTATAGTGCTTTGATTGGAAGAGGTGCAAAAAAAAATAATCAAAAAATATTTGTTTCTAAAACTGCAGAAATGGTCAACGCTCTTTTTTGTACTGGTTTTCCTTATAAAAAAGATTTAGGAGATGTAGAAAGAATGCTCTCCCAACTTCAACCAATTTTAATAAGCACTCGTGGAATTCGACGAACAGGGGCAGCGGCTTTAGACTTATGCTGGGTGGCAGAAGGAAAGTTTGATGGATTTTGGGAAGAGTCTTTGAGTCCATGGGATATGGCAGCAGGAGCAAGAATTGTTTTAGAAGCTGGAGGTGAGGTAACTACTTTTTCTGGAAATCCATTTTCTCCAAATATTTCTACTATTTTAGCTACCAATAAAATATTACATAAAAGAGCTTTGCAAGAATTTATACCAAATAGTTTTCTAACAATGTATTAAAGGAATATATATGGCAATTGCAGAATTTCAAACCAATTTAGGTAACTTCAAAGTATTCTTAGATACCGAAAGAGCACCTAGTACTGCTAGCAACTTTATTGATTTAGTAAAAAAAAATTTTTATGATGGTTTAACTTTTCATAGGGTCATAAAAAATTTTATGATCCAAGGTGGATGTCCATTAGGAAATGGAACAGGAGGACCAGGCTATAGAATTAAAGACGAATTTCATGAAGACTTAAAGAATGAAAAATTTTCTATTTCTATGGCAAATGCAGGACCGAACACGGGAGGTTCACAATTTTTTATTAATGTAAAAGATAACTTTTATTTAGATGGGCGTCATGCGGTATTTGGAAAAGTAGTAGAAGGAGAAGAAGTTGTATTAAACATTTCTCAAGTAGAAACGGGACAGTACGATAGACCTAAAGAAAAAGTTGTTATAACAAAAATAAAAATTTTAGAAGAATAAGTTTATTGATAACCAACTTCAAAAGGAAGTTTATCAATTTCTGAAAATCCTTTAGTGATGGGAGTGCGACCTTGCATAATATCAAAAATTTTCAGAGGTTTTCCTAAACTCAACCAGACTTGAAGATTTTGAATTTTTTGAATGTTATAATGAAAAGGATAGCTGTCTGGAAATTTTTCTCCATCCGGATATCCCCATCCATGTTTAGTACCAGCTGTAATTGTTCTTATAATTATACTTTTTTCATCAATAAATAAATTTTTTATATTTTCTCGAAAACTTTGTGGAAAAGCAAAATATTCTTCTGCATTAGAAGTATATAAAATACGAATTGGACAGTTGAGTTCTCTTGCTAATTTAGAAATTTGATTCATGGTTTTATCACCAAGTAAATTTCCTACAAGAGCTACAATTTTCTTTTCTTTTATGAGTTCTTGAATGTATTGGAATTCTTCTTCGGAATGAGAAAAAGTTACTAACCCAAACTTTTTATGCATTAACTCCAGCTCGGCAAGTCGACCTGGGACCCAATTGCTACTGAGCCCTAATTCAAAAGCATCCAAGAAGTCCTTACTTTGATAAGAAAAATTTTTTTGAATAAATTCTCTTGTAGCTTTTTTATTTTTTGGATCCCAAAAGTTTTTAAAATCTGAATAAGTTTTGGAATGTTGCCAAAAAAATAAATGCAAACGGTTCACTTTTACAATTTCTTCATCAAAATCCATTAGAAAAGCAATCTCACTTTTTGCTTTAGCTATAAAACTAAAATTTTGATCTGTGCCTACGCCTATGTAACATCCACCTAAGTTTTTAATTTTAGGCATAAAAAGGTCTATTCTTCTTTCGTTAGAGGCAGGGTAATGCTCTGCAAAAAGACCACGTTTTTTAGGAGAGGGATCTAAATTGGAAATTTCTGGGATATAGACAATGTTTGTTTTATTTTCTTGTTTATTGTATTTTTCTAAATTACAAAACGAGAAAAATATTATTAGAATAGAGTTAATTGTGTATAGAAAAAATTTTTTACTTATCATATTAAAACAAAATTCCTATTTTTTCATTATAAAAGACTAAACAGGTTTCAAGACAAGTTTTTTATCTTGATATGATTTTTATACGTTTATAAAAAAGTCCTTTCAAGTTTTTATAAGATTACGATCTTGTTTTAATTTCTTCTAAGATCCAATCATTTACTTGAGCCGGTACATTGGCTCCACAATATTCACATTGTAGGGAGTCTGACTCTGGCAAGGGGGCACCACAAGATTCACAAGAATTAGAAGAAAGACCTCCTTTGCGAGCCAGATTGACCGGTAGGGAAACTAAAAACTTAGTCTGTTGGTGAATTGGTTCTTGTCCTGGTTGAAAATTTGCGCTCCATAAAATCTTGATGGATGCAAAAAATTTTTCATCTTTAATTTCAATTTGTTTCAGATCAGAAGAACCTACTGCTACATCGGCTAAAAATTCTTTTTCTTGGATTTGTTTTTGTATGCTTTGAGTTGCATCTCTTTTTAAATATTTTCCACTGCCTTTTGCTCTTGCCTCAATCCAACGCCAAAATAGATAGGAGGCTCTATCTTCAATGACTTGGCGGTTTATTGAAGGATTGATTTCTCTTGCTCTTTCTGTGATATCCTTAGAGGAAGAAGATTCATTCCATTCAATTTTTTGAGTAATCTCTGCTAAAACCCAATCATAATCACCTGAGTTAATAATTGCATTGCAATACTTACATTTATTTATTTCTCCTAGATCATGAATGTCTCCACCACAATTAGGACAATTTCCGGAAAGTGCTCCCCCCTGTTTCTTTGTGACTACATCTTTTTTTCTTACGAATGACCAAATCTCATAATAATCTGTTTGTGAAGAGTCATTGAGTAATTTTTGTTTATCCAAGTCAGATAAATTAGCATTTACATTTACATCTTTTGCATAAGCATGAATTTCTACATGGATAGTTTGATAAACTGCATCGGAATCTACAGCCACAATAGAGGCAGATTCTAAAACCCAGTCTTTCATAAGGTTTTGTATTCCTTGTAGTTTCATAAGCTCTAGTTGTATCTTAAAACGGTTATATATTCCCGCAGAAACCAAATTGCGAACGATTTCCATTTTATTCTGTGTCCAAGCAGTATTTAACTTAGCCGCTAGTTTGTGCACTTGTCCTAAAAAATCATCTACATGAAAATTAGGATCAGTTTTTAATATAGAATCCACAGGGGTTTGCGTCATGTAAACTGTACTAATTTCTATTTTTTTAGGACCTTTCACTTTTACATAGGCAGAGACTAAAAAATAAAATCCTAAACCTATTCCAGTAAGTACTAACCAAACTGTTCCATATACTAGCACAATCGCAAAAGGAGATGTAGAATTTCCAGAGACTCCACTACCAAGAGAATCTAAACTAAACAATATAAAAAACAAGTTATACAAAATGAAACTTACAAAAAAGGCAACTGTTTGGCTCAATTGGACTCTCCTTTGGCTACATAAATTGTTTCACGTCCAGACTTAAGTTTATAAATCCCTGCAATAAAAATGATAAATGGTATAGAAATTATTACAAACACATAAAGATAAATAAGGATTTTAGACATAGAGGCAAGTCCAGCTCCGAGTGGCATAAATATAAAACCCATTGTTAAATATCCTATTCTTGTTCCTAAGGTTTGAGGTTCTTCTTTATTACTAGTTAAACCAAGAGTCATCAACACAAGAGCAATAATACTAAAAACAGTTCCAAAAATTAATCCACTAATTTCTTTTACTTCTTCATCACTCAATGAATCACCACTTCCACTACTATGATAACTTCCACTGCTATAGGAAGAATGAGAAGAACTACGACTATAACTACTGCTAGAACTTCTAGAAGAGGAACTGCTACTACGATAACTTCCCCCTCCACCTGGTCTTGCATTTAATTCATGAAAAATTTGGAGGAGCAACAAAAAAGAAAAAAAAATTAAAACACCAGAAATAAAATTTTTCATAAAAGAATCTCCATGTCATCGGGAAGTTCATTCACATCATCTTCTGTGATAGGAATAAACTTTGCACAAGTATCTTTTAGTTTTTCTAAGGCAAGTAAAAAATTTTCTGCTGTTTTTTTATGGGAGAAGGGATGAAATACTAAATTGAAATTCTTTTTTAAAATTTTCATTTCATGAATAGGAATTCGTAAAGTCACATTTTTATCTTCTAAAAGTAAAACTTTTTTTTCAAAGTTAGAAAGATAAATTAGGATTCCTTGCCGAGTTTGGGTTTCGTAGATTTTTCCTTTTTGAAATAAAGCCCTTCCATAAATTTCTACGTTTCGATGAAGAGTGCCCTTGGGGATGAAAAACCTAGCAAGAAATGGGATCAAAAACAAAAAGAATCCAACTAAAAAAGCAATTATATTAGAAAGGTAAATTGTTTCGTCGGAAAATTCGAAATCGCTAAACATTGTGTAGGTGTGAACTAAAAAAGAAAATAAGACCCCTGCAACAAGGTTTATGTAAATATAATTTGCTGAAGAGCGAGCTACTACAATGATAACTTCCACTCCTGAAACAGATTCAATTTTTTGGATTTCTTGGACTAGAATTTTTTTAAAGTCACTGGAAAATAAACTCATCTTAAACTCTTATAAAAAAATTATAGATTACAGAGTAGAATTAGGTAAGAAAAAGTAAAGAATTTTCCTAAAATAATTGAAATGAGAACTAAAAGTATTTTTTCAAGAATTGCCACAAAAAAGTAAACCTATTTTTTGGACTTATCATCTTAAAAGGGCACTTCACTTGGGAGAGAAAATGATTTTCTTACATACTGAAAACTTTTTAAAATACATCTGGAAAAATAGAATTATACTTCTTCCACAATCCAACCATTTTTTATAATTTCTAAAGCGGAATTAAAACAAAGTTGAGAATTTTGTTCTTCATTTATTTCAATTACCCAAGAATGATTAAAGGCATTCAGTGTTTGAATATAACCTTTTTTTCCAGAAGTGTGACATAAATAAATATAATCACAAGAATGAAGTCCCATACTCAATTCTATTAAGAATTTCATACTTTTTTCTTGAAGTTCATATGACCAAGTTCGCATAAAATTCTCCTCTATTAGAAGAGAATTTTATTTGTACGAAAGACAAATTAAGTGGAAAAAAAATGAAAAAGTTTTAGTTTTTTCGTATTTGTGCAAGTTTTTTTCTAAAAACTTTTCTCTTCTCTTGTGGAGGAGAAAATGAAAAAATTTTTTCTAATTACTTTTTTATTTATTTTTGTAACTTGTAAAGAACGTTCCAAATCTCTATTTCCTTATTCAGAATCTCAAAATCATTCATGGAATATTCAATTTTTTTATGGAGAGTGGAATTCAGAAAACCTAAAAACTTTAGAAATTTCTTCTAATTCAGAAGATTCTTGGGGATATGTTTTTTCAAAAACTTCAGAGAGTTATTGTTTATTTTCTCATACTCCCCAGTTTTTTGAGAAAGAGAAAGGACCAAAGTTTTCTATTTGTCTGCCTTCAGAAGAGGGAGAAAAATTAGCCGAGTTTTTAGAAGAAAATAAAAACCCTACTCAAATTTTTCAAATTTTAGAATTCAATTCTTCTGAAAAACCTTTTAAAGTCTATTTTCTAAATCAAAACGAAATTATAAAAGAGTTAGAGGTTTCTTTTAATTTTCTTCTTGGGGAGAAATTCCTTTGTGAAGAAGCCTCTAAGTTTCATAGTTTTTTAGAAAAAAATCAATACTGTACATCCGGGAAATGGAAAAATCTAGAGACTAGTTTTTCTCTACCTTATTTTTCTATTTTGGAACAGAAAGAAAAGTATATTTTTTTAT
>CALDSP010000261.1 GCA_937924465.1 uncultured Leptospiraceae bacterium | reverse complement strand
TATGGGAAAAAAAAATCCCGAAATAGTTCCTTTTTTTGAATTCCGTTTATCTTTAAAAAGAAAATTAATTATTTCTTTTTTAATAATTTTTGCTTTATTTTTTGGAATTTTTTTTGAAGAAATTGATAAGCATCTTCATTTAATTTTAAAACGAGAAGAGCAGTTAAGTCTATTTAGTTTTTTTCCTTTGGTGGGGGCTTTCAATTTATTTTTAGCAGGTTCTATCAATCATGAATATTTTAAAAGTAGTATTTTGAGTTTACCTATTGTAGCAGAGATTAAACTTTCTTATAAAGGAAAAGAAATTTCATTAAATGCCACTGATATTAGCATGGATGGATGTTTTATAAAAACTTTAGAAAGTTTAGAGTTAAACGAAGAAGTTGAGTTTGTTTATTCTTATTCTTCAAAAGAAACTCAAAAATTAAAAGGTAGAGTTATTTGGGATAATCATGAAAACTTATTAGAGCCCATAGGAACTTTACTTCAAATTGAAAACATTACCTTAGAATTAGTGTGGTTTTTAATCCGCTTTCGTTTTTTTCGATTTATTCGTGGGATTATTTTCAATTTAAAAATTCCGGGTTTTGAAAAATTAAGGAATCATTTTGTAAAAGAAATTACTGTAATGGAGGATCATGCTTACGTAACCGAAGGTACAATTCTCTTTCGAGAAGGAGAATGGGGTTCTGAATTTTATTTTTTAAAACAAGGCTTAGTGGAGATTTATAAAACTACAGAAAACGGAGAAGAACTGCGAATGGCAATTGTAGAGCCGGGAAATATTTTTGGAGAAATGTCTATGATTTCAGGAAATGCAAGAGCTGCCTCTGCCCGATGCCTTACAAATTGTTTAATTTCTACTTCAAATGGGGATAATCTAGAAGCTCTTGTGTTAAATAATCCTGAATTTTCTTATAAACTCTTAAAAACTCTTGCGGCAAGACTCTCCACTTCCGAAGAAATTTTAATGGGTAGAATTAAGGAATTAGAAAAAAAATTAGAAGAATACAAAGAAAAAGAAAACCAGTTGAATCAAACAAAAAAACAACCGAGTAAGAGTCATAAGAAAAAACGATCTTCTAAAAAATTATAAAAATTGTTGTATTTTTTCTTTTTTTAGAGTCATAATTTATAGTAAGGAGAGTGAATTGTATGAAAAAGTTTTTAATTTTAGTATTGATAATGAGTATTTTTAGTATTGGCTGTGCCGACAAAAAAAGAAAAGCCGCCTTGTTTCCTTTTTTCGCGTTGATCTTAGATGATGAAGCATCCAAGCAAGCTCCTGCTTCTTCTAATGAGCCAAGCAATAGCAATGCAGGAAATGTTTCCTTTACTATACCTACTGCACCTGTAAATATTTCTAATTCTAATTCTGAGGTTTATCAAATTCAACAAGAGCAAGCTAATACATACGAAATAGTTCCAGCAAGTACCGAAAGCTCTATTAAAACAGAGTCTACTTCAACTGCTTCTTCTGAACTTCCGGCTCCTCGTAGTCTAGCAGAAGAAAGTTTAACTGCAAGTGTACAAGTTGCTGATAGCAAAGAACCATTTAAATTTGAAACTACAAAGTCATACAATGTGGATACTACAGTGATTGATTCCAATCAAACTCCAATTTCCGGAGCTTTAGTTTGTATTTATGACGTAAATCCTCAAACAAAGGAAACAACTCTTATTTTCCAACAGGTATCAAATCTAGAAGGTAAGGTGAAAGGGGATATTTTAGTGAATCAAGCTGTAGAAGCTGTAGAGGCTACAGTTACTATTCACGATCAAACTTCAAAACCTATACCCATTCCTTTGATTGTGGCTGTTTCTCAACCTGACGGAAACACTGTCAACATGCCCGTTGCTTCCATTACTCAAATTACAGTGCCAGTTGCTGTTCCTAAGCCCCAAACTGTTATAGATGCTGATGGAGATGGAGTTCCCGATGTAAACGATTTTTATCCAAACGATCCTACCAAAGCTACTAAACTTCGTTTCCCTTCTCAAGGTGTTTATACAATTGCTTATGAGGATTTATTTCCCTCTGCAGGAGATGCAGATTTAAACGATTACGTAATTCAAATGTTTAATGAAGAAGATTTAAATGCAGAAGGCAAAATTGTAGAGATTAGAGGAGTATATCAACATATTGCAAAGGGTGCAGGTTATAAACATACATTAAATCTCCGACTTCCCAAAAATTCAGGTTTCACTTTTGAGAGTGTAGTTTATGATGCGAACGATGTGGATGTAAAAACAGGAAAAGTTCGTTATTCTCCTTCTTTAGAAGAAATTCAAGATGGAATTGAAATTTTAGGAGATAGTAGCAAAACCATTAGTTCTTCAAACGTAGATCCTAATAAACCATTTAAACCCGGACATAAGGCAGTAGTAAAAATTGTTTTTGATAAACCCGTCAGTCGAAGTGAGTTGGGAACTGCTCCTTATGATCTTTTTATCCGAATTTTGAGTAAAAAAATTGATAGTAAATATCCAGCTTCTGCGCCTAGAGCAAACAATGTTGCCTTACAATACTATGAAGTTCATTTTCCAAATCTCTATTTCGACTCTAAAGGTAAAGATGTATACATTGATCCCAAAGGATTTCCATGGGCTATTTTAGTTCCCAACGCTTGGGCTTGGCCTTTAGAAGGAAGTACCTATGACATTCGAGGTTCGAAGTCAGCTTATCCAAAATTTAAGATTTGGATGGAATCTAAAGGAGAGTTAGAAAAAGATTGGTACTTGTATCCTGATCCTAAATATGCCTACCCAGTACCAGTTTCTAGTAGTTTGACAGCATTTCTTAACAATCTAAGTTCCGCTAGTATTGGATTAGGTTTAGGAATCACTCTTGTTGTTTTTCTAGCTCTCTTTATAAGAAAGAGAATACAAGTTTCGGAAAACTAGTCTTTCTTACTCAAATTTTTAAAAGATGAGAGTTTTGCTCTCATCTTTTTATTTTCCTTTCCATATATTAGAAAATCCTTGATAAATCCAAGTTTTTTTTAGAAATGGTATAAAATCTTTTTATGTCACAAAAAATTCTTTTTTTTCTATTTCTTTTCTTTGGTTGTGAAGTTAGTCAATCTTCTAACTTAGGAATTGAAAACTTTAAAGGTTACTTGCTCAATGGAAATTTAGTCACTTTGCAAAGTCTTACTTATCCTAGGGTGGTTTTAAATGTATACTCTCCTACCTGCGTGCCTTGCTACAAAGAAATTCCAACTCTTAATTTAATTCATCAAGAGCTGGAAAAAACTCGATTTGGAAAGTTGTATATAGCAATTGATCCATATCTAATCTTGGAAAATGTCGGAAATCATAATGAAGAAACAATCTATCAAGAAGCTGCTAAAATTATGCTGGAGGAAGTGAGAAAACGGAATATCCAAGCGGATGTTTTAATTATGAAACCTCCTTTTCAAGTTACTCCACGGGGTGGGCTAATTACAGGTACACCTGAAACCTTGCTTTTTAAAACCAATCCGCTTAGGCTCTATTATAATTTTATAGGAAGCATTTCGGAAAAAACAAATCCTGAAGAAATCCAAAATGATAGTCGTTATAAATTTTTTATGAAAATCTTAGGAGGTATATAGATTGAGAAGTTTAATTGTTCGATTCATTGATTGCGAAGGTCCGGGAATTTTTGAAGAAGTTCTACGAGAAAAAGGTTATGCGCTTACCTTTCACGATGCCTACAAAAAAGGTTTAAGTTTAGTTCCAGAGGCACATCAAGTTTTTGATTGCATTTTACTTATGGGAGGTCCTCACTCTCTCACAAATCCGGAAGAAAAAAGTTTTTTTAAGCCTTATCTAAATTTAGTAGAAGATGCATTGGCTTTGACAGGTCATAAGGTGATTGGTGTTTGCCTAGGTGCTCAAATTATAGCTAAGGTGCTTGGTCAGGAAATTCAAAAAGGTGAGAAAGGGAAAGAATTTGGTTTTGGAACGGTGCAAATTACCCAGTCCAACCATCCCGTTTTTAAAGGGGTGGATTCTCAGTCTATTCCAGTATTTCATTATCATGAAGATACTTATGACTTACCTAAAGAGGCAGTAGAACTTCTAAAAAGTGATATGTATGCAAATCAAATGTTTACATATAAAAATCAAGCCTTTGGAATTCAATGTCATATAGAATTAAACTTAGGTTTGCTAGATGGTTGGAGAAAAAGATTTCCAGATGTAGCGAAATTAATTCCTAGTTTCAATGATGCAATTCAAACAAATGTGAACAAGATTCAAAAATATGGAAGACTAATTTTTGAAAATATTCTCAATTTATAAGGACAAACTATGTTTCAAAAAATTTTACAAGTTTTCTTTGGAAGTAAGTACGAAAGAGATCAAAAAAAATTATTACCTATTGTAGCAAAGATTAATTCTTTAGAACCAAAGATTCAAGCTTTCAGTGATGAAGAACTCAAAAACCAAACTTTTAAATTTAAACAACGCCTTAAATCGGGTGAAACGTTAGATGACATACTACCAGAAGCCTTTGCTACAGTAAGAGAGGTCTCTAAACGAACCTTGGGACTTAGACATTATGACGTTCAATTACAAGGAGGAATTGCTCTACATTGGGGAAATATTGCAGAAATGAAAACAGGAGAGGGAAAAACCCTTACAGCAACTTTAGCTGTTTATTTAAATGCTCTCACAGAAAAAGGAGTTCATGTTGTAACTGTAAATGATTATCTTGCACGAAGAGATGCAAACTGGATGCGTCCAATTTATGAATTTTTAGGAATCTCTGTAGGAATTATACAACATGATATGGATCACACTGAAAGACAAAAGGCTTATGCAGCCGATGTAACTTATGGTACAAATAACGAGTACGGATTTGATTATCTTCGTGATAATATGGTCACTCACATGTCCCATAAAGTGCAAAGAAAACACTATTTTGCAATTGTAGACGAGGTAGATTCAATCTTAATTGATGAGGCAAGAACTCCACTTATTATTTCTGGACCTACAGAAGAAAGCACCGATAAATATGAAAAAGTAGATTCTATTATTTACAAACTCAAAGAAGGAGAAGATTACGAAATTGATGAAAAAGCACGTAACGTCCTTCTTACAGAGAATGGAGTGCATCATGCAGAAAAACTCTTAAACGTAGAAAATCTTTATGCTCCTGAGAATGTAGAGCTCGTACATCATGTTCACCAAGCTCTAAAAGCTCATAAAATATTTAAGCGAGATGTGGACTATGTAGTACAAAATGGAGAAGTCATAATTGTAGATGAATTCACAGGTAGACTCATGCCTGGTCGAAGATATTCTGATGGACTTCATCAAGCCTTAGAAGCCAAAGAAAGAGTTCCTATTGCAAGAGAAAGTCAAACTTATGCCTCTATTACTTTTCAGAACTTTTTTCGAATTTATGAAAAACTAGCAGGTATGACAGGAACTGCTGATACAGAAGCAGAAGAATTTGCAAAAATTTACAATTTAGATGTGATTGTGATTCCACCTAATTTACCAATGCGTAGAGTTGATCATCCCGATAGAGTTTATCTTACAGAGAAAGAAAAATTTGATGCAGTATTAAAAGAAATAAAAGAATGTTACCAAAAGAAACAACCTGTACTTGTAGGAACAATTTCTATTGAAAAGTCAGAATTAGTTTCAAATCGATTGAAAGCAGTTGGTATACCACATAACGTCCTCAACGCAAAGCATCATGAAAAAGAAGCAGAGATTATAGCGAATGCAGGAAAGCCGGGTGCCGTTACTATTGCAACGAATATGGCTGGGCGCGGAACTGACATAGTTCTGGGAGGACATCAACGTTATAAAGAATTGATTGATAAATGGAATGAAGAAGAACAAAAGGACTTAGCTCAGCAATTTAAGAGTTATATAAAACAATTGGACCTAGAGAATGCACAAACATTTCTTTCAAGGTTTAACTCTATAAATAAACAAAAAAAAGCAAAAGAAATCTTTGAAGAAGCAAAACAATGGAAAGAAAATCATGATTTCGTTGTGAGTGTGGGAGGACTTCATATTATTGGAACAGAAAGACATGAATCTAGGAGAATTGATAATCAACTAAGAGGACGCTCTGGAAGGCAAGGGGATCCCGGTTCTAGTAGATTTTACCTTTCTTTGGAAGATGATCTTTTGCGTATATTTGGAGCTGATCGAATTATGGGACTGATGCAAAAGTTAGGCATGGAAGAAGGTCAAGAAATTGAGCACAAAATGGTGACTAATGCCATAGCTCGTTCTCAAAAAAGAGTGGAGTCTCGCAATTTTGATATTCGCAAGCATCTTTTAGAATATGATGATGTAATGAATAGACAAAGACAGTTTATTTATAAACTAAGAGATGTGATTCTTGATGAAAAGTCTGATTTAGAAAAAATCTTATTCCAGTGGATGGAAGAAATCTTAGAAGGACAGATCTTAAATTATTGTGAAAGTAACAATCCAAATTCATGGGAAGTGGATGCTTTGAATGAATGGCTTTCAGGTTTAAGTAGGTCTTTAAGAGTAGATCCAAATCAATTTAAAAAATCACCTAAGGTACACCAAGAGCTCTTAGAACATTTACTTTCTGAAATTCAAAAATCTTATTTAGAAAAAAAACGTCATGTGCCAGAAGAAATTTGGACTCAAATTGAAAGAAGCATTGTTTTAGATATTTTAGATCATCGTTGGAAAGATCATCTCTATGCTATGGATCACTTGCGAGAAGGAATCTGGACTGAAGGTTATAGCGAAAAAAATCCTCTTGTAGAGTATAAAATCCAAGGTTTTAAAATTTTTGACCAAATGGTAGACAATTTAAAAGTAGAAGTCATAAACTTTTTAATGAAAATGGAAATTACTCCGTCAACACAAATGATTGAACAAGAAAAAGAATACAAAAAAATTGGAGAAGAAAATACAAATTTAGACTTATTTACTACTTCTATTTCTAATCTTGCTAATACTAAAAGAAAAGTGGATATGAACATTTCTAAAAGTGCAGGGGGTGCTTCTTCAAGAAGAAGCAATCGAAGAAAAAGGCATTAAAAAATGAGAACCAATCTCTTAGAGCTTTTTGGAGACTGGAGGGGAGGAGAAAAAAATTGTTCTATTTGTCAAGGCTTAGGTTTAGTATTGGAAGAAAATGTTTTAGGATCAACTTCTCCTTGTTTGAGTTTATGTGAATGTGTGAAAAACAAATGTGCTGTTTGCGAAAATCAAGGGAAACCTCCTTATTTAATTTATGATGAAGAATTAAATAAAATGCTTCCTTGTTTTTGTCATGAAGTAAGAGAGAAACTAACTAAGATTGAGTCTAAAATTCAGAAATCCAGAATACCACCTCGTTATAGATATAAATTTTTAAACTCTTTGAATTGGCAAGTCCAAGACAATAATATGAGTTTATTAAGAGCTATTGATTGGGCAAATCATTTGATTATCAATTATAAAAAAGAATTCAAAAAAGATGAGTTAAGAAAAGGAATGTATCTTACAGGTGGAACTGGTTCTGGAAAAACTCATATTGC
>CALDSP010000260.1 GCA_937924465.1 uncultured Leptospiraceae bacterium | reverse complement strand
GACTGTCTGCTATTTAATTTTTCATAAACTTGGACTTAAAACCCGTTCATGGGTAACTTTTCATATTTTGCAACGCTAGAGGTCTTGTAAAACAATACATTAAACAAAACAAAAATGAAAGCAAAATCAACCTTAGCAAGTCTTCCAATCAAAAGCTCTAATAAGACTAAAATTTTATTTTTAAAATTAGAATAATTCTAAAAATAAAGTTGCTTGATAAAAATCATATTTTCAAAATGATAGTTCTTAAAGAATTGGTAATGAGAGGAAAAAATATGAGTGAAGTTCTGAAAATTGTAAACCTTCATGCCCAAATTGAAGGAAAACCTATTTTGAAGGGAGTAAACTTAACAATCCAAAGTGGAGAAACTCATGCAATTATGGGGAAAAATGGGTCCGGAAAAAGTACTTTGTCAAATGTTATTTTAGGACATCCCAAATACGAAATTATAGAAGGTGATATAATTTACAAAGGAGAGTCAATTTTAGATTTACAACCAGATGAACGAGCACGAAAAGGAATTTTTTTAAGTTTTCAATATCCTACCGCAATCCCCGGAGTAAGTGTTTTGAATTTTTTTAAAACTATGCTAAAAAATTATACAGGGAAAGAAATTCCCGTTAAGGATTTGCGATCTACTCTCAAAAAAGAAATGGATTTACTCGGAATTGATTTTGGCTTTATCAATCGTTATCTAAACGATGGATTTTCCGGGGGAGAAAAAAAACGAAACGAAATTTTACAAATGCTCCTTTTGAAACCTACCCTAAGTATTTTAGATGAGACCGATTCAGGACTTGATATTGACGCTTTGAAAATTGTATGTGAGGCAATCAACCGTTATAAAAATTCAGAGAATGCAATCTTACTCATTACTCATTACCAAAGAATGTTAAATTATGTAGTCCCAGACTATGTCCATGTTTTTGTGGATGGTAAAATTGTACTCTCGGGAGATAAACAACTTGCTTTAGAACTTGAAGAAAAAGGATATGATTGGGTTACACAAGGAGCCTCTGTATGATGGCAAGTTTAGAGAAGTTAGAATTCAAAGAAGTATGGAATTCTCAAAACCTATATGATAACTTAAAAGATTTTCGTTTACATTCTTTAGAAGTTTTAGACTCATTACCAATTCCCAATTCTAATATGGAATCTTGGAGGAGAATTTCTTTATCTAATTTTAAACCAAAAAACTTTTTAAAATATTCCATATTATCTCCCAAAATTAGAGTAAACAACGTAAATGTTGTACTCGAAAAATATGAAAATTTAGATATTAAGCAACAAGGACGTTGTGTGCAAATTTTGCAGGAGTATCAAGAAAAATTCAAAGAAAATTATTTTGCTCAATTAGCTTTTGCCTTTCATTCTCATGTATATTATTTAAATTTAAATGAAAAAATTTCAAGTAATGAAAATATTTCTATCCAAGTTGAATTTTCTGGTTTAGTTGGAATTCCCATTTTTATTTTTGAACAAAAAAAATTTTCTAATTGTAAACTTGAATTAAAATATATTTTTCCCGAAACTGAAGAAATTAGTTTTTTTAATGCAGTAGAAATTATATTGCAGGAAGAATCTTCCAAGCTTGAATTTATAAGAATAGAGGATTTTTCAAATTCAGTCTTTCATTTTGCAAATGTATTTCATAACCAAAAAAGAGATTCTAAAGCTACCTTAGGCTTTTTCAATTTAGGAGGATATAGAGGGAAAACTTTTGTAATTAGCCAACTCCAAGAGCAAGGAGCAAATGTTGAAGTATTAGGAGCGTCTTCTACTACAAATAGAGAACAACAAGATATTGAAATTATTGTTTATCACAACGCAAGCTATACAGAAAGCAATTTACTTTATAGAGTTGTCGCAAACAACAAAAGTCATCATGTTTTTACGGGGATTTTGAATATTCCTAAATCCTCACGTCACGTGACAGCACAGCAAGTTAACAATAATATCATGCTAAAAAAAACTGCAAGAGTAGAGTCCATGCCCAAACTAGAAGTCTTTGCCGATGATGTGCGTTGCGCTCATGGTTCTACAATTGGAGAGGTAAACGATGAACAATTGTTTTATTTGCTTAGTAGAGGACTCACAGAACAAGAAGCAAGGCATTTAATTATTGAAGGATTTTTTTTAGAAGTCTTAGACAAAATAAGTTCAGAGAATTTAAAACAAGAGTTGAGTTTTAGATTACTTAAAAAATTAGAATCATAGAAGGATTTTTCTAACTAAACAAAGGAGATTGAATGTTTAAAAAATTGGCTAAAATAGATGAGATTCAAGAAGGAAAAGTTCTTTCAGTAGAAACTCGTTATGTGAGAGTAGGCTTAACCAAACTAAACGGGGAGATTCTTGCTTTCGAGGATGTTTGCAGCCACGATGGAGAAATCATTTCTGAAGGAGAAATTGAAAATGGTTGTATTGTTTGTCCTCGTCATTTAGCAAAGTTTGATCTAAAAACAGGAAAGGCTCTCTGTATGCCTGCGACAGAACCAATTGCAACTTTTGAAGTTAGAACCAATGGTGAGGATGTAGAAGTCAATATAGAAGAATAAAGTCTTAATTTTAAGGATTATAAAAACAGTGACTGCCTTAGAAGTGTCACTATAGGAGGATGAAATGTTTGACCCTTATAGAGTAAAAACTGATTTTCCAATCTTACAAACTAAAATGAATGGAAAACCACTCGTATTTTTGGATAGTGCTGCAAGTTCTCAAAAGCCTTTTCAAGTTATGGATGCTTTGTATAAATATTATAGAGAGGAGCACGCAAACATCCATAGAGGCGTTTACTACCTTTCACAAAAAGCTACAGAAATGTATGAACAGACTCGAATTCGATTGTCTGAATTTTTAAATGCGAAGTGTGCGAAATCTATTATTTTTACACGCGGTGCTACTGAAAGCATAAATCTTGTAGCTCAAACTTGGGGTAGAGCAAATATTCAACGGGGAGATGTTATAGTTCTTTCAGAGAGTGAACACCATTCCAACCTAGTTCCCTGGCAAATGTTAGCTCAAGAAAAAGGAGCAATTTTAAAATATATTTCTATAACAAATGATTTTAAGTTCAATTTATCTAACTTAGAAGAAATCATTGATTATAAAACTAAACTAGTAGCAGTTTCTCAAATGTCTAATGTAACTGGAACTATATATAATGTTAAACCCATTATAAATAAAGCTCACGAAGTAGGAGCTCTAGTCTTACTTGATGGAGCCCAAGGAGTTTGTCATGTTCCAACTAATGTGCAAGAGTTAGACGTAGATTTTTATGCTTTTAGTGCTCATAAGATGCTTGGTCCAACAGGTTTTGGAGTTTTGTATGGTAAAGAAGAAATTCTTGAAAAAATCCCTCCTTGGATGGGTGGTGGAGATATGATTCGTGAGGTTACTTTAGAGTATACAACATATGCTGATTTACCTGCCAGACTAGAAGCTGGAACTCCTCCGATTGCAGAAGGAATTGCATTTAAAGAAGCAATTGATTACATAACAAACATTGGTTTAGAAGACATTCATAAACATGAGTTAAACTTAGTACGTTATGCGACAGAACAGCTTAGTCAAATGGAAGGAATTACTCTTTATGGTACAGAAGATTGGAATGAGAGAGGCGGAGTTATTTCCTTTAATATTGAAGGAGTTCATCCTCATGATGTAGGTTCTATTTTGGATGAAGAAGGAATTGCAATAAGAGTAGGACATCACTGTTGCCAACCACTCATGCGAAAATGGAATATAGCCGGAACATGTAGAGCAAGTTTTTACTTATATAACACTTATGAAGATAGTGATGCTTTAATTCAAGGAATCAAAAAAGTGAAGGAGATATTTGGTCGTGTCCTTAAAAGATGATCTTTACAAAGAGGTAATTTTGGATCACTATGAAAATCCTCGCAATTATGGAAAATTAGAAAATCCTCATATTTGTGAAAAAGGAGCTAATCCTCTCTGTGGAGATGAATTAGAACTTTGCTTAAAATTAGATGGAGATATTATTTCTGAAATTAGTTTTGAAGGAAAAGGTTGTTCTATTTCTCAAGCCTCTAGTTCCATGATGACAGAGTTAGTAAAAGGCAAATCCAAAGAACATGCCTTCAATCTTATGAAAAAGTTTAAATCTGCAATTGTAGAAGATATACCTCAAGAGTTTTCAGAAGAAGAATATGAACTAGAATCTTTACTTGGAGTTAAAAAATATCCTGTGCGTGTGAAATGTGCAGTACTAGCATGGAATACATTAGAGCAGGCTTTAAAAAAGGAGGAAAAATGATTCAGACAAATAACCTCAATGAACTGGAAAAAAAAGTTTTTGATTCTATCAAGGATGTAGAAGATCCAGAGTTAAACTTATCCCTTGCAGACTTGGGTTTAATTTATGAGATTAAAGAATATGAACCCAACAAAGTAAATATTGACATGACCCTAACAAGCATGGGTTGTCCTGCAGGACCGTATTTGAAATCGGAAGTTTTAAGTAATGCAATGAAAACAGAGGGTGTAGAAGATGTAAAAGTGAACATAGTTTGGACTCCAAAATGGGATCCTAGAACTATGGCTAGTGAAGATGTAAGAATGATTTTAGGAATTTTAGAGTAAATGAAAAAAATTCTTAAAGGACTTAGCCTCTATGAATTAAAAAAATTTTTTGAAAATATTGGAGAGCCTTCTTACAGGGCAGAACAGTTTTTTCAGGGTTTATATAAAAAACGTTACACGTCATTTGATAATTTTACTAACTTTCCAAAAACGTTACGTGACAAGTTAAAAGAAATAGCAGAAATTCCATATCTGAAACTAAAAAAGAAAATTCAATCTAAAGATGGAACAGTCAAGTTTACATTTAGTGTTGATCAAGATAAAGAAATTGAATCTGTATGGATCCCAAGTGGAGATTTAGAAAGAAAAACAATATGTATATCTTCTCAAGTAGGTTGTACTCTTTCCTGTGCGTTTTGTGCTACTGGAACACTCTTAGATTTTAAAGGCAATCTTAAAACTTGGCAAATTATAGATCAAGTTTTACAAGTAGAAGAAATTGTAGGAGAACGTTGCACGAATATTGTATTTATGGGAATGGGTGAACCTATGCATAACTATTTAGCAGTTTTGAAAGCTGCCCATATTTTTCATCATCATTTGGGACTTGGACTAGGAGCAAAAAAAATTACAATCTCAACTGCAGGAGTCATTTCTGGAATTGAGCGATTTATTCAGAATAAAGAACCTTTCAATTTCGCAATTTCTTTAAACCATCCTAACCCCAACTTTAGAGCTCAACTTATGAATGTAGATAAAAAATATCCTCTTATGGATTTATTGAAAGTCGCACGTAAATTCACGAAAACACTGGGACGAAAAATTACTTTTGAATATGTAATGATTCCAGAAGTAAACATGGGCAAAGAAAATGCAAAACGACTTGTTAAACTTGCTCGTTCTGTAAATTGCAAAATAAACTTGATTCCTTTAAACACTGATTTGAACGGTTGGCGTAGACCCACTGAAGTAGAAGTGGAAGAGTTTAAGGAACTTATAAAAGAATCCCATGTTCCAATCATAAATCGACGTTCCCCCGGAAAAGACATTCATGGTGCTTGTGGAATGTTAGCACTTAGGGGATAGGTCGATTTTTTTACTTGGGTGGATCATAGAACGTTATTCCTCGTTCAAATACACTTCTTCCTTTACGTAAAACTTTTCGTAATTGAGGAACTCTTGCATAGTAGGATGTAGTAACAACAATACTGAATTTTCGGAAAGATTTTTCATTTACAACAGTATCATTTTCTTTCTCGATTTCTAAAAGTCTCACAAACATAAATGTCGCAGAGATCCCTAAAGCATCTCCCCACATTTTCAGTTCCAACCAATCTCTGTTTTCTGGGCGAAATTTAAAAGTTATGTAGTTTTCTCCCCTTTTTTGATACTCTGTTTTAGGATTGTTAGAGGGTTGGAAGTAGTCCGAATATAAAAGAAACCGATAACGTTTCAATAAAATATCCAAATACTTATCCAAACTACAATGTTTTCGAATTCCCTTTTTCATGGTAGAATTTAACCAATAAGGAATCCGAAGAGTAGAAACGGTTTTTCTTTTTTGCTTAATTTCCAAATTCTGTTTTTGTTCGTTAAGAATAAATTTATATTTCATGTAATAGAGGATTCCAAAAATATTGGAAAGAATTGCAAAAATGCGAAAAAATAAAAATTTTTCAAAAAAAATTTTGAATCAGTCTCGGAAAATCCAACCTGAAGACCCCTGTTGTTGTTACTACAAATTACGTTAATGCTAAACTGCTTCTTGGAGTTTTTTAGCAAATTGTTTGGCTTCTTCCATTTTTAAGGAAACCACTTTCGAAACTCCAGGCTCCTCTGTAGTAACTCCAAATACAGAGTTAGCACGAGCAATTGTAGGGGGAGCGTGAGTTATCACAATGAATTGAGTGCTTTCTTTGAACTTATCCAGAATTTGACAAAAACGTAATTTATTGACTTCATCTAACGCAGCGTCAATCTCATCCAAAAAACAAAAAGGAGAAGGTCGCACCATATAGATAGCAAACAATAAAGCAATCACAGTTAGAGACTTTTCACCACCAGAAAGTAATTTTAGATTTTGGACATGCTTACCCGGTGGCTCTGCAATAATTTCAATTCCAGAGTTTAAAACATCGTTTTTGTCTGTAAGTTCAAGGATGGCTTTTCCACCATTGAATAAAGTTGAAAAAGTCTCTTGAAAGTTATTTTTAATCAATTCAAAAGTTTCTAAAAAAATTTTTTCAGATTCATAACTAATGTCTTTTAAAACATTTTCAATATCAGCTTTACTTTTTTCAATGTCTTCTCTTTGGGATTTATGGTGTTCGTATATTTCTCGAATGTTTTGGTATTCTT
>CALDSP010000259.1 GCA_937924465.1 uncultured Leptospiraceae bacterium | reverse complement strand
CGGGAGTATAAGAATTCATTTGCTCCCCCTTAAGTTATTATTTAAACTATGAAATTTTTTAAATGTCAAGAAAAATAGTTATTTTTGATTTGAATGTTTTAAATCAAAAATGAAACTTACCAACAGAAAAATAAAATTCCAAAGCTTTGTCCATGTTTGGATTCTTTTGCTTTTCTTTCATATAATCGTTGTATCGTAAAAAATCTAAATAAACATTTCCCAAAGAAAGTCCTATACTCCCTACACTTAATAAAATTGTTGCTTGTGGAGTTCGAATAAAACCCGGTTGTGAGTAATTAATTGCAGAAACAAGGATAGCAGTAAATCCTAAAGAAAATGGAAACGTCATAAGAAAAATGATTTCTCCTCTTCGCCATTTACTTTCAGAATAAATTAGCTTTTCAAAATTTTGTAAATTTTTTAATTTAGATTCTTTTTGTCTTTGTTTTTCCTCCTCATTTTTTAAAATTTGTTCTACGTTGATTTCTCCTGTATAAAGATTGACAGGTGAATTGTTTAGATTTTGATTTTGAGGAGCCACACGAAAGGGAGTGTTTTGAGGAACAATGGAACTGAAGTCTAAATCCTTTTGAACTTTTTTAGGATTGAGACTCGGGCGAACTTGCCTTTTAGGTGGAAGATTATAAATTTTAAACTTCTCTTCTTCTAAGGTCTTAACTTTTTGGTTTCGTAAATCATAATCATAAGGATCGTAAAAATCGGTTCTCTGCGCAAATAAATTGGTAACAACTAAAATCAAAATCAAAAAAAATATTTGATTCATAAGAAAATACTTTTGAGACAAGTTTGTAAGTTATGGATGTTTTTGCTAGAATTTAACGGATTTTTTACTCTATGGGGTCGTAAAAGGTGATTCCTCTTTCAAAAATGCTGCGACCTTTTCGTAAAACCTTTCGTAACTGGGGAACCCTTCCATAGTGGGGTGTAGTAACAACAAAGCTGATGGCACGAAAGCGTTTATCGTTCACTACAATGTCAAAGTAGTCCTCAATTTCGAGAAGTCTTACAAACATAAACGTCGCCGAGATACCTAGGGAATCAGCCCACATTTTCAATTCCAACCAATCCCTATTTTCAGGGCGAAATTTTTTAGTAACATATTTCTCACCCCGCTTTTGGTATTCTGTTTTTGGATTTTCAGAAGCTTGGAAATAATTTGCATAAAACAAAAATCGATATCTTTTTAATAGCAAACTTAAATATTTTTCCAAATTCCCATGTCTTGCAATAGCTCTCTCCAAAGCAACATTCAACCAAATAGGAATCCTTAAAGTAGAAACGGTCTTGGAACGAGATTTTAGCTCAAGTTTTTGGATAGGTTGATTTAAAATAAAAGTATACTTCATAAAAAAGAAGAGAAAAAAAATAAAAAAAAGCATGCAAAAAAACGAAAAAAAAAAGACATTTTAAAAGTATTCTATAATATTGTGAAAAAAACAAAATTAAAAAATTATATAATTCTATTACCTTGAACTGTGTTTTATAATAAAAAAAATTTATTCTTGTAAGGAAAACTAAGGAAAAAAGAAATCTAAAAATAAAAACCCCAAGAAGTTAAAAATGGATAATATTTTAAAAGTTTCTCTAGAAATTGCGAATTTAATTCGTGAAGAAAACCTACGTGGAAAAGAAAGAATTCCTACTTCTGAAACTTTAATAAAAAGAGTAGTGCAAACTTACGATATAGGACCAGATACAGTCATTCAAATTTTGAATCAACTCCAAGAAGCACACTATATTTTTATTTTTCAAGTTGTACAACCCGATCCTAGTTTGTTCGTTCAAGCTGTAGATGCCTATGTTTATGCCGACCAATCAGTTCTCAATGAACTCAAATTTTATTGTGAAAGTAAACTAGCTCAAATTTATGAAAGTACGTTTTATAAAAAAAAGTCAGCAATCAATATTGTTCGAGAATTGATTTCAAAATTAAAAGAATACAATAATACTCCTCTTGGAAGAGCTATGAACGAGTATAGGATGGTAGAAGAATTTGGAAGAATTGTTTCAGGAAGTGCTTTCGATTATACAGATAGTTGGAGAAAAGAAAAACTTATAAAATTATTGAGAGAAGCAGAAGATTTTAGAGACTTTGAAATTGAGATAGAATCTAACAATACCCAAGAAGAAGCCTCCTCTTGGAATACTTCTTATAAAAATGAAACTTATTTTTCTCAAAGACAACCCACACAAGGAAGCAAATGGCAAAGAGCAGTAAGTCAATTTTCAGTAAAGTTTTTACTTAGAATTCATTTTCGTAAATATGAATTTGACGTTGTGCGAAAACTCATTCTAACAGGTAAGATTACAGAATTAGAAGACTTCCTATTCATTCGAGATTCTATTAGAAAAATAGAAACGTTAGTAGACAAAGATCCAATTTTAAAATACCATGAAGACAAACTTAAAGATCTGCGTAGACTCGCACAAGCTAAGATCAACATTATTCGAAAAAATAGAAATGAAACAACTACACCTTTAATTTCGAAATAAATTCAAAAAGCGAAAAACTAAAAATTTAACAAAACAAATTTTTTTTTGAAGGAGTAAAACAATGTTATAAAGATTATCTTAAGCAAAGTGGCGTCCCAGAGGAACAAGCCATTTCACTTGTAGCCTTTCTAAAAGGTAGCACACCGCAACAACAGTGTGAATTTATTTTTAATGGAAGCTATGCTAAAGAATCTTGTGAGAAAAGGGGATACACCAAATGTGAAACAAAAAATTCGGATTATTCGAACATCCCTAGCTATCCAAAAACCAATTGAATTCACTACATGCTATAAACCTTAATCTTAAAAAGCTCTCTCTTTGAAGAAAGCTTTTTTTATACTGAGAATTTTTATGTCAATTCTTCAATTCGCATCATAATGGTTGGTTGTAAAATGTATTCTCTATTTTTATCAATTTCTTCGATTGCTTTTCTTACACTTTTCTCTTTGGTTTTGTGTGTTAAAAAGATTACCTCTGCAGGTTCTTTTTTGGTTTCTTCTTGTCTTACAGAGGAAATAGAAATTTTATTCTTACCTAAAATATTTGCAATGTAAGCAATTACACCCGGTCTATCGTAAGTATTAAAACGAAGATAGAACTTTTCTTCAATTTCAGAAGTTGGAATAATTTTCACTCTATGAAATAAATTATTTTCAAATCCTGTTTCACTTCCAATTCTTGAACCATAATACACTAAGTCCGAAATTACAGCACTTGCAGTAGGCAAACTTCCCGCTCCTTTTCCAAAAAACATCATAGGTCCAGAGTAATTTGAATACACATACACAGCATTCATCTCATTCATAACCCCCGCTATAGGATGGTGAATTGGTACCATAGTAGGTTGCACTCTAGCTTCAATTCCGTTGGCTTCCTTACTACAAATTCCTAAAAGTTTAATTCTATACCCTAGTTCTTTGGCAAAGAAAATTTCTGTTTTTGAAATCTTAGTGATTCCTTCTACATACATATCTTTAATAGAAACAGAGTAACCAAAAGCTAAAGAGGCAAGTAAGGAAACTTTATGGGCGGCATCAATGCCTTCTACATCAAATGTTGGATCTCTTTCTGCAAATCCTAATTCTTGAGCTAATCTCAAAGCTTCCAAATAATTTAGATTTTCTTGTTCCATTTTAGAAAGAATGAAATTCGTTGTTCCATTTAAAATCCCATAGATTGCTTGAAACTCATTGCTAATCAAACTAGATTTCAAAGAGCGAATAATAGGGATGGCTCCTCCCACAGCCGCCTCGTACCCAATTTCCACTTCTTTTTCTTTGGCAAGGGCAAATAGCTCATGTCCTTTTTCTGAAAGCAAAGCCTTATTTGCGGTAACTACTGTTTTTTTGTATCGTAAAGCATCCTTTACTACTTGATAGGCAAAATCAGTTCCCCCAATTAGTTCTACAACAATATTTACATCTTCTCTTTTTATAAGGTCAGTGTAGTTACTACAAAGTTGGTATTGGGGATAGTGTTCTAATACCTTTGGATTTTTATCACAAACCCCAATGAGATTGAGCTCTACTCCGGTTCGTTTCTGAATGAGTTCACTACTTGAATTTAAAATTTTTAACACACCCTGCCCAACCGTCCCTGCACCAATCAAGGCAATTCCAATTTTTTTCATACTATTCTAAATTGAGGGAAGGATCGGGTTCAAAATTGCTATTTACACTTTGAACGTCGTCGTGCTCCTCTAAAGCATCTAGAATACGAATAATTTTTTGAGCTATGTCTTGATCACTTACATTTACTTTGACTTGAGGAAGATACTTCACTCCCGACTCTATGGTTTGAAGTCCCCTTTGATTTAAAGCCGATTGAACAGCCTCATAGTCCTCGGGAGATGTAAGAATTTGAAAAACATCCTCCTCAAGAGAAACATCTTCGGCACCAGCACCTGCAGCTATCTCAATCAGTTCTTCTTCTCCAATTTGATCACTTTTTAAAGTAATGATTCCCTTTCTTTCAAAAAGCCTACTTACACTCCCTGGATTTCCGAGAGAGCCTCCATGTTTTGTAAGGATATTTTTGATTTCTGGAGTAGTGCGAGTTTTTTTATCGGTAACAACTTGCACCATAATTGCCACCCCACCTGGTGCAAAACATTCATATAAACACTCTTCATAAGTGACCCCTTCTAATTCTCCAGCCCCTTTTTTAATAGCACGTTCAATGTTATCCTTTGGCATGTTCACGGATTTTGCTTTCAACATAGCAACGCGCAAGCGAGGATTTGCCTCTGGATCGGAACCACCCATACGAGCGGCAACAGTAAGTTCTTTGGCTATCTTTGTAAATACAGCGCCTCTTTTTGCATCTAGAGCTTCTTTTTTACGACGTATAGTTGCCCATTTCGAATGTCCCGACATAAATACCTCAAAAAAATAAAATGACTAACTAAAAGATAAAAAAAAAAACCTATTTCTTTTTTCAACGTGTTTTTTATAAGATAGAAAAAGAGTTTATAATCATGATTCATTATAGTTGAATATATTTTTTTAAATACTCATGGAAGATTATGTTTAAAATTTTATCGAGTTAGATCTATAGATACATCGCTAATTTTTGTCATTCCACTTAAAGCTCCACATACGCAATTGCGGAATTTACAATGGAAATAGTAATTGTTACGCCACTACTTCCATGGGCATTCGCCGCGGTTATAGTGTAATTGATTGTAGCTTGGTTTGTAGTGGGAGTTCCAGAAAGCGTACAAGTAAGATTATCTAAGTCTAAACCGCTAGGAAGACTAGCAGTAATACTAATTTGAATAGTTGTAGAAGTTTGACCATACGAATTAGAGCCAGTAATTATATTGGGTTATACCTTGTGTAGAACTTAGAGTTCCAGAAATTTCACAACTAGAATGAAGCCAAATCCCCATTGGAAGTGGGACTAGAGCTACAACTTAAAATTCTTTGGTTTGTAATAGGACTAATTCTAGGAATTTCTAGTTTGTGAATTCAAAAGAGGCCTTGGAATACGAAAATGCAAAAATACTATCTGCCTCAAATAATCCATGAAACTTGAAATACATGAAATTTGTCTAAAAAATGTCTTTTAGCAGAATAAACACAAGCTTCTCCAAACAATAAAAGAAATAAAACAAACACTATTTTCATAACAAGTTTCTAGTTCTGATTCATTTTTATTAAATAAAGACATTTGCAAAAACTTGAAATGTAACTTCTCATAAAATACTTTTCCATCTTGATCCTTAAATTGCACGTAACGTTCAAATTTAGCTTTCTCTTCACTTTCATCATATACAAAATCTAAAATTGCTATTAGATAAATATGAGATAAACGAAAATCCCAATTGTCTTTGTTTGCTTCTTCTTGAATAGCTTAAAAATGGCAACTTAGGGATATTCTCCGTATAATTTGATGTTTTAGAGGAAGTAGCTGGTTTAAAAAATCAATGAGTAAATCTTTATTTGGTTTTGTTCCAAATAATTTTTTAAAACCATAATCGGTATAGGGATTGATAAAGCGAGGGATTTTTTTTCCATCTAAAGATTTAGACTTTATAAAAAGTTTAAACTTTTAAAAAAATATTTTAGATATTGCTTTGTTCCAAGTTATAAAATCCACTTGAAAGAAAATTCTTTAAAAAAATCTCTACTTTAGAGGATATAAATGAACGAAGAAAAAATTGTAATTATTGGTGGTGTGGCAGGGGGAGCTACTGCAGCAGCTAGAGCCAGAAGAATAAACGAAAAAGCCCAAATTACTATCATTGAAATGGGAAGATATGTTTCTTTTGCAAACTGTGGGCTTCCTTATTACATATCTCGAGATATTGAAAATCGAAACAGACTTTTACTCATGACGCCAAAAGCATTTTTAGATAGATATAATATTCACGTACGAATAGAAACCAAAGCAATCTCTATTAATCGCAATGAAAAAACCATAACCGTAATTCACAATGAACAAGAAGAAAAAATTCCATACACTAAACTGATTCTTTCTCAAGGGGGAAACCCCATCCTTCCAAACATTTCAGGAATCAATAGTGAACATGTTTTTACGTTACGTGACATTGAAGACATGGATGCAATTCATAACTTTATAGAAAAACAAAAACCTAAACACGCTATTATAGTGGGAGGTGGATTTATAGGTTTAGAAATGGCAGAGGCTTTTCACAAAAGAGGTATAAAGGTTAGAATTGTGGAAAAAGCAAGTCAAGTAATGATAAATCATGATAAAGAATTTTCAGAAATGATCTTACTTCATTTGCATACCAATCACATTGAAGTTTCTTTGAATACTAGTCTAATAGAAATTGATGCTATTAAAAATCAAGTCCGTTTAGAAGACGGTTCTCTTTACCCTGCGGATATGGTTCTTTTTTCGGTTGGCATTAAACCAGAACTTAGCTTAGCAAAACAAGCTGGTCTTGCAATAGGAGAGACAGGAGGAGTTTTAGTCAATGAATATCTTCAAAGTTCCGATCCCGACATTTACGTTGTGGGAGATATGGCAGAAATTACCCATAGGGTATCAGGAAAAAAAGTTCGCATTCCTTTAGCAGGTCCGGCCAATCGCCAAGGAAGAATTGCAGGTTCCAATGCTTGTGGAGAAAGAAAAGTTTATAGAGGTTCCTTAGCTTCTTCCATTGCAAAAGTTTGTCATAAGGTGGTAGCTGCTACAGGTCTTTCAGAAAAATTACTCAAACAATATGGCTACAATTATGGAAGTGTAACCGTGCACCCCAATCAACATGCAGGGTATTACCCCGGTGCAAAAACCCTTACTTTAAAACTTCTCTATGATAAAACAAACGGAAAAGTTTTAGGGGCCCAAGCCTTTGGAGAAGAAGGAGTAGACAAGCGGATTGATGTAATAGCTACGGCAATTCTAGGTGGACTTACAGTTTTTGATTTAGAAGAACTAGATTTAGCTTATGCTCCCCCCTTCTCTTCTGCGAATGATCCGGTCAATATGGCAGCTTTTGTTGCCGTAAACGACATTACTGGTTTTTGCCCCGTAATCACAGCAGAACAATTTTATGAAGAGTACAAAAAAAATCCTAATATTTGTGTTTTAGATGTTCGAAACCCAGATGAGTACACCCATTGGCATATTGATGGAGCTTTGAATATTCCGGTAAATGATTTACGTAAACGTCTCAATGAAGTTCCTAAAGATAAACCAATCTATGTTCATTGTAGAGTAGGATATAGAGCCCATTTAGCAACTCGGATTTTACTCCAAAATGGTTTTGAGAATGTAAAAAATGTTACGGGAGGATATTTAAGTATGTTGATTTTAGATCCTCGTACAAAGGAGGAATAAATATTTTGAAATCATTAGAATCTAAGACTATTCTAATTATAGGAGCTGGACTTTTACAATGTCCCATCATCCAAACAGCTAAAGAAATGGGTTTACATGTAGTAGCCGCAGACATGAACCCAAATGCACCCGGTTTTAATATTGCAGATGAAAAAATTCTTATGAGTACCAAAGACATTGAAGGAATGGTCCGTGAGACAAAGTATTATGCAGAGCACAATCCTATCCATGGAGTTGTAACAGCAGGAACCGATGCCAGCATGACAGTTGCAGCAGTTGCAAATGCCTTAGAACTACCCGGAATTCGCTTTCACGACGCGGAGGCAGCTACAAACAAAATTAAAATGCGAAAAAGACTCAAAGCACATAACGTCCCCATCCCTAACTTTCATGAGGTTTGGACCATCCAAGATGCAAGAGATGCTTTGGAGTTTTTAAACTTTCCCTTAGTTATGAAACCTGCAGACAACATGGGAGCTAGAGGAGTAATTAAAGTGAACAACAGAGATGAGCTCCAAATGGCTTTTAAACATGCAAAAAAATATTCTCCTACAGGAGAACTTATCTTAGAAGAATATATGTCTGGTCCGGAACTTTCCATTGATGCTATTACTTACGACGGAAAGTTTTTTATGACTGGAATTGCTGATCGAATTATAGAAAGAGAGCCTTATTTTATAGAAGTTGGGCACACTATGCCATCCAACCAAACTAAAGAAATTCTAGAGGAAGCAACCCAAGTCATGATTGCAGGAATGAAGGCTCTTGGAATTACGTTGGGTGCAGGAAAAGGAGATATAAAAGTCACCTCTAGTGGAGTGAAAGTAGGAGAAATTGCAGCTCGACTTTCAGGTGGATTTATGAGTGCTTATACTTTTCCACTTTCTACAGGGATCAACTTAAATAAAATTGCAATTCTTTTAGCGTTGGGTGAAAGACCTAGAGAGGAGGATTTTCAACCTAAGTTCAAAAAAGTAAGTATTGAAAGAGCCATATTTGCGAAGCCGGGAAAAATTCTTAGTATTGAAGGAATAGAAGATGCAAAAAAAATTCCAAATGTGAACGAAATCTTTTTTCACAATAAAGTGGGAGATGAAATCCACGAACCAACCAACAATATTGAAAAATCCGGACATGTCATCATTACATGTGATACTTTAGAAGAGGCAGAAAAAACTTTTTTACAAGTTCAAAATACAATCAAAATCATAACAGATGATCTATATACAATTAACGAAAAACAAATTGCTCAAAACGCTAGGCTTAAGTTTGGGAAAGAAATTTGTTGGGTTTGTAAAGTTTGTGATGGAACTGACTGTGCTTCTGGAGTTCCGGGAATGGGAGGAGTTGGAAGAATGGAAACCTTTCAGGATAATATTCGGGCGTTACGTGAATATTCCATACTTCCTAGTTACATAAGAGAAAATATAGAACCTAATACAGAGTTTTCTTTTTTAGGAAAAACTTTTGCTCATCCTTTAATGGCAGCCCCCATGACAGGTGCAACTACAAACATGAACGATGCCATAACAGAATATGAATATGCTCTCACGGTTTTAAAAGCTTCCTTGCAATCAGGTACCATTGCTTGGCTTGGAGATGGTGCCACTCCAAACAAATATCTCACAATGCTAGATGCTCTAAAACAAGTCAATGGAATGGGAATTCTTATTTGTAAACCTAGAGCAGATGAAGGTTTAATTCGAGAGAGATTTCTGGAAGCAGAGGCACAAGGAATTTTTGCTTTAGGAATGGATATAGATGCATTTCAGTTTAAGACCTTAGTCCAAAAAAACCAACAAGCCCCAAGTAGAACTCTAAACGATTTATCTAGAATACGAAGTTTTACAAAACTTCCATTTATTATAAAAGGAGTTATGACAGTCCAAGATGCAGAACTTGCCATAGACTCTGGAGCAAATTGTATAGTTGTTTCTAATCATGGTGGAAGAATTTTAGATGATATGCCAGCCACTGCAAGAGTTTTGCCTCAAATTGCAGAAAGAGTAAACAACAGAACAGTCGTTCTCGCTGATGGTGGAATTCGAAGTGGAATGGATATTTTTAAAATGATTGCGTTAGGTGCAAAGGGAGTTTTAGTAGGAAGACCAATAGCTATTTATGCTGTTGGTGGAGGTATTTCTGGGGTTAGATATTTGTATAATCAATATATTACAGAATTAAAAAATAGCATGAGCATAACTGGGGTAAGTAATTTAGAATCCATCAAAAAAGAAATGCTTTATAAAAAAGTTTAAAAAATCGATTTTTAAATTCTATTTTTGGACTGTGTTTTTGAATTTATAAAATAGCTCCCATCTCTTTAGCATGATAAGTTAAAATTATATCTGCACCTGCACGAAAAATAGAAGTTAAAACTTCCAAAATTGCTTTTTTTTCATCTATATAACCCATTTTTGCACTAGCTTTGATCATAGAATATTCCCCACTTACGTTGTAGGCGGCAATAGGAATTGGAACTTGGTTTTTGAGTCTATAAATTATATCTAAATAAGCCAAAGCTGGTTTGACCATTAAAATATCTGCTCCCTCTGAAAAATCTAGTTCTGCTTCCCATTCTGATTCTCTTGCATTTGCTGGATTCATTTGGTAAGTTTTTTTATCTCCAAACCTAGGAGCAGAGTCTAAGGCATCTCGAAAAGGACCGTAAAAAGCACTCGCATATTTTGCAGTATAAGATATAATCCCTACTTCTGTATATCCATTTTGATCCAAATGCTCTCGAATGTATCCTACTCTCCCGTCCATCATATCGGAAGGACCCAAATAATCAATTCCCGTTTGAGCTTGTGCAAGTGACATTTTTGCTAGAATTTCTAGAGTTTTATCATTGATAATTTTTCCGTTTTCTACCAAACCATCATGTCCATCGGAACTATATGGATCCATAGCTACGTCTGTAATGATACATGTTTCTGGAAACTTTTCTTTCACGTAACGTAAGGCATGCAAGTAAAAATTATCCTGCGCATAACTATAGGAGGCAAACTTATCTTTTTTTTGATCTTCTACAACGGGAAATATTACAAAAGAAAAGATTCCTAGTTTTAAACATTCTTCTATTTCATGCAAAAGCTCTTCTAAACCAAGTCTAAAGATTCCCGGCATACTAGAAATTTCTTGTTTTGCAGTTGGTTTCTCTAATAAAAAAAGAGGATAAATTAATTTTTTTTTGTTTATCCATGTTTCTTGTGTTAAATTTCTTATAGTTTCTGTTTTACGATTTCTTCTAGGTCTTTGAGAAAGATTCATTTTTTCTCCAATCTTGAATTATTGAAACAATCCTTCAATAGATAAATATCTCTCTCCTGTATCATAGCAGAAAGTCAGAACAGTATCTCCTTCTTGAAAATCGGAAAGTTTTTTAGAAACTGCTGCAAGAGAGGCTCCCGAGGAAATTCCAAGAAAAATACCTTCTTCTTTTGCGGCTCTCACTGCAAACTCAAAAGCCTCTTCTTTAGAAATAGTAATGGCTCCATTTAATACGCTTACATCTAAGTTTTTAGGAATGAAACCTGCTCCAATCCCTTGAATGGGATGCGGACCGGGTTTAGGTGGTTCTTGGTTTAAAGTTGCAGTGATCACCGGAGAAAGCTGAGGTTCTACAGCATACACTTTTAAGTTGGGAAATTTTTCACGAAGTACTCTTGCAACCCCTGTAATATGCCCTCCCGTTCCCACACCTGTAATCAAATAATCAATTTTTTCAAAATCGTTTAAAATTTCCTTTGCAGTGGTCTCGGCGTGTACTCTCACATTGGCTTCATTATCAAACTGGCTTGGCATCCAAGCATTTTTCATTTCTGCAACCATTTGTTTGGCTCTTTCAATGGCTCCCGGCATTCCTTTCTCACGTGGAGTAAGTTCAAACTTAGCTCCGTAAGCACTCATAATTCGCCTTCTTTCCACACTCATGGACTCTGGCATAACTAAAATAAGAGGATAGTTCTTCACTGCTGCCACCATTGCAAGCCCTACCCCTGTATTTCCTGAAGTAGGCTCAATAATCACACTATCCTTATTTAAAAGCCCCTTTTTTTCAGCGTCTTCAATCATGGAGAGAGCAATTCTATCTTTAATGCTACCGCCTGGATTGGCTCTTTCTAACTTTACATAAATTTCTGCCTTTGTATGATACAAACGATTAATTTTTACATGCGGAGTGTTTCCTATAGTTTCTAAGATATTTTGGTATTTCATAAAACCTCATTTTTTAGAACAATTCTATATTTACATTTACAAAAAATGCTTTTTTTAGAATAGCAATTTTTTATTTTCTTATCTATGAATCAAACTGCGATCGCTTATTCCAATATTTTTCTAGAGCATAATACAGGTTCTTCTCATCCTGAATCTTCCGAAAGACTCAAATTTATTTTAAATAAACTGAAGTCGACAAGCTATTTCAAAGATTTAGTTCTTTTATCTTTTGAACAAGCAAGCCCAACTCATTTGGAAATGATTCATACAAAAACTTATGTAAAATCTATCTTGGAAGAATTGCCTAAATTGCAATATGGATATTTAGATGGAGATACTCCTTTTAGTCCAAAGTCTTTAGATGCTTCCCTTTATGCTGTAGGAGCTGGATTAAAACTAGCAGATGAAATCCTAGCACGCAACGTCCAAAATGGTATTGCTTTAGTTCGCCCACCGGGTCATCATGCAGAGCAAGATCATGCTATGGGTTTTTGTATTTTCAATAATATAGCAATTACAGCAGAATATCTTATTCAAAAAGGAATTCAAAAAGTTTTTATTTTAGATTGGGATGTGCACCATGGAAATGGAACTCAAAATGCTTTCTATCATAGAAAGGATGTTTTCTTTTGTTCTTTGCATCAGTTTCCTTTTTATCCTGGAACTGGTGCATCTCATGAAAGAGGAATCAAAGAAGGTTTGGGCTATACTTTAAATATCCCTCTTCCAAGAGGCTCGGGATTTTTTGAATATGAAAAAGCATTTCACGAAATTGTGATTCCTGCCATCGATGAATTTCAACCTGAGTTTTTTTTAATTTCTGCAGGATTTGACGCACATACCAAGGATCCACTTGGAGGCATGGAACTACCAACTTCTGCTTATGAAAAATTTTCTGAAATTATACTCCAAAAGGCTAAAGAGTTTGCTGAAAATCGAGTTATTTCCTTTTTAGAAGGAGGGTACAATCTAAACGCTTTAGCAGATTCAGTGGAGGCTCATATATCAGTTTTGCATGATTACCCTGTATGAAAAATACATTAAAAGGAAAGCACGATTACTAAAAAAATTATTTTTATGTTAGAGTGTAAACTTGGGTTTCTTTCATGGAACAGAAATTGAAGATCCAAAAAATTATTTGAAAGGAACAGGCAAAAAACTCCGCCATATAAAATTTAAAAATCAAAATCAAATCAAAGATGAATACATAATTGAACTAGTCAAAAAAGCAATTGAAGAACACGATAAAAGAAACAAAACAGATAAGTAATATAAATTTTTGTAAAATTACTATATAAAACATAAAAATTTATGTTAAGTTTTATAACACAAAATAGATTCTTTGAAAATATAAAAAATTCTTTCAAATAAGAAAATACATCTAAACATAGCCATAAAGAATCAAAAACCATGCTACCAAATAAACGTTATTTTATACTGCCCCTTGATATTATTTTTATGATAGTCTCTTATATTGGAGCTCATTGGATACGTTATGAGGATTGGAATTTTTTCTATATTGTAGAAAACTTTTGGATGAGTCTCTTTCTTGTAGTTTTTACAAGAACTGTAGTTTTTTTATTTTCAGATATTTATCGTTCTGTTTGGGCTTATGCTTCTATTCACGATTTAATAGAAATCATTAAAACTACTCTGTTCTCTTCTTTAGTGGCTACTGTAGTTTTATTATTTTATAATCGGTTTGAAACTCATTCTCGCGTAGTCCCAATTTTAGATACTCTTTTACTTTTAAGTTTTCTTTGCTTACGTAGTTTGTTTTGGAGAATGATTCGAGATTATTATTTTTATATTCCCTCTTCTCAAGTACCTACAAAGCCCACATTACTCATTGGAACAGGCAAAACAGCAACTCATTTAATTTCCGAACTTCGTTGCCAAACGGATTTACTTTTAACTCCAGTTGGTTTTTTAGATACAGACCTTTCTAAAAAAGGAGCCCAAATCCAAGGACTTCCCGTCTTTGGAGAGTTAGAAATTTTACCAGAAATTTTGCAAAAGTTTCACATTCAAGAAGTAATCATTACAACTCAAAGTTTAAATCATAAACAAAAAAGTTTTATTACAAAAGCTTGTGAAGAATTTAAACTCAAACCCAAAATTATTCCTTCATTTTCTGAATTCATCAACAATTCTCTTACTCCTATTCAACAATTGAGAGAAATACGAGTGGAAGATTTACTAGGTAGAGAAGCCGCCGACTTAGAAATAGAATCCATTCAATCTTATCTTTCTAATCAAGTTATTTTAGTATCGGGAGCTGGAGGCTCAATTGGTAGTGAGATTTGCAGACAGGTATGTCAGTTTAAACCTAAAAAATTAATCTTATTAGATTCTGCAGAAACTCCACTTTATGAAATTGATTATGAACTTAAAAAAAATTTTAAAAAAATTGAAATTATTGCTTATGTAGGTGATGTAAAATCTTTAGATCGTCTTACTTATATTTTTCAATTACAAAAGCCATCTGTAGTATTTCATTGTGCAGCTTACAAACATGTTCCTCTTATGGAACTCAATCCAAGTGAGGCAGTTTTAAATAATGTTTATGGTACAAAAAATCTTGCTGATATCTCTCGTTTCAATGGAGTAGAAAAATTTGTTCTCATCTCTACAGATAAAGCTGTAAATCCAGTCAATATAATGGGAGTTTCCAAAAGAGTTGCCGAGCTTTACATTCAATATATTTCTCCGTTTTCAAAAACAAAATTTGTCACTGTAAGATTTGGAAATGTTTTAGGTTCCAATGGAAGTGTAATTCCTCGATTTAGAGAACAAATTGCAAAGGGAGGACCTGTAACAGTTACCCATCCCGATATAATTCGATATTTTATGACAATTCCGGAAGCCTCACAACTTGTTTTACAAGCAGGAAGCATGGGAAATCGAGGTGAAATTTTTTTATTAGATATGGGAGAGCCGGTAAAAATTTTAGAGTTAGCGGAAGAAGTCATTCGTATGTCGGGATTGAAACCCTACAAAGACATTGATATAGTCTTTACAGGTCTAAGACCAGGGGAGAAACTTTTTGAAGAGCTTTTGCTTAGTGCTGAAGGAATTATTCCTACACACCATCCCAAAATAATGATTGCCAAAGCAACCGAACTTGGAAATAGTTTATATTTTTATGACAAGTTAGAGCTTTTATTTGAACTTGCTAGAAAAAACAAAAATGAGGAAATCTTTAAAGTGTTTAAAGAAATTGTTCCTGAGTATGAACTACATGAACAATATCTAAAAAAGGAAAAAATTCAAGCTAAGGTTTTATTATGAGTGAAAAACTTTCAGAAGAAGAGTTAAAATCCCTTCGAGAATTTAAAAATAGAATATTTGATTTATATTGGGAAAAATTTGGTTTTTTTTATATTCATGCCATGCCACACAATCATTTATCTATAGGGACCAGAGGTTTAGTAGGAAAAGAAAACGAAGTTGGAATTGTTTTAGCTTTTGGACCCACTGCTTGTAAAGAAGTTTCTCTCCAAAAGGATTACTTATATGCAGAGTTGCAATTTGGATATAAATGGGAAAAAGTCTTTATACCATGGGATTGTATCTTTCGGATTTTTGATAAATCGAGTCTCTCTATTACACAAATGAAAGTAATATTTGATGAACCAATTTCTTTGGATTCAAATCAAGCAAAAGAAAAAGAGCAAAATCAAACAAAACCCCAACCCAAAGAAAACAATGTAATTTCAATAGACTTTACTTCTAAAAAGAAATAATACCCCGCAGGTTCATAGAATACGGGGTATAGTATACTCTTTCAAAAAAATTTTTTATAATTCCATTGTGAAACCTAAGTTGATTTGTCTTTTAGGACCGGGTTGAATTCCTTCTGGAAGTCTTGTTGAAATATAGTCTCTGTCTTGTAAATTTTTTCCATTTAAGAATATAGACCAGTTTTTTCCGGGAGGTTTATATCCTAAAGTAGCATTCACTAAGCCATAAGCGGGAACTATTCCAGTTCTTCCAGACGCATCTGAATCATAATTGAAATAACGAGCGATTTTTTTTGTTTCTCCATCCAAAGCATCATACCAATACACAGCTTTTGTGTTTTCTAAGTCGTGATACTGTTTGGAAAAATATTGGTAATCTACTCTTGCAAAAAATCCCGTTGATAAAGCAAAACTCAGTCCTACCCCATGTACTTCTCTAGAAACATAAGGAAGAAAATTTCCATTTGTATCTTTATGAATCCAAGGATCAGGATTGCCTTTTCTCCATTCTTCTGCATTAAAAGTATATCTATAGGAACGAGCATCATTATAGGAAGAATTCATTTCCAAAGCTAAACTATAACTCTGTTCTAGAAATTTTCCAAAGTCAAAACTCAAGGTAAGTTCTGCTCCTCTGTGAAGAGATTTTCCTGCATTGACGGGTCTTGCTCCTAAATTTCCACCTGCGGCTGAAGAATTTATAATTTGTTCTTGGTAATCTAGATAGTACCCTGCAATTTGAGTGTAAAAATAATTTGTAATATCTCCACGAATTCCCGATTCATAATTCCACGAAAGTTCTGGTTTTAAGGATAAGTCTTCTGCACTTGGACTAATAGCTGATTCATAACGTGCAGGAGAAAAACCTCTATGGGCACCAGCAAACCAAGTAAGCTGATCTTTAATTTGATAAGTAAGACCAAGTCCGGGAAGGGCAATTTGAGTTCCATTCTTTCCCTCTTTATCAAATTGAATGCTTGCCGTACCTATACTTGTATATGTAATTGGATCAAAGTCTCGCCCACGCATTATAAGTCTAGTTTGGCGAATGCTTTCATAACGTATGCCTGGAATAACAGCAAATTTAGAGGTTAAGTTAATCCTATCTTGTATCCATAGAGCGTAAGCTTTCGCCTGACGTAATTCATCATCACGTAACGCCCCTGATTTAGAAAGTGAATAAGGACTAGAAATAAGGTAAAATGATTTAGGAGAACGCTCAATGGCAAAGTCAGGAGTATCTACTCCAGTAAGAAGTTGAACTCTAGCTCGATTGTATTCATATTTTGCCCCTAGATCAATTTCATGTTTTATACTTCCTGTTTCAAAATCTCCTTGTAATCTAGATTCAATTCCACCCACAAAATAATTTCGATTTCTATGAGCATTTGTATTTCTCATCCATATACTGTCCCCTGCTCTATCGGTAAAAGGTTCACTGTCGTACAACGTAAGAGCTGTATTTGGTGGAAGTTGTCCTACTCGAGTATTGCGAGTATATTCTTGGCGAGCCCAATCTCGCTGTGTACCATAAGAATAAATTCTTGTAATGAGTTTCCATTTTTCAGCAAATAAATATTCATGCCCAACTACAAAAGACCATCTTTCAATTACTCTTTTGTCTTGTTCTGCAGGATTGGATTTGGGTCCATGTTTCTCAAAAACTCCAATAGCCTCTAATGGATTTTGTCCTTCTTTTACATTTGTTGGATGATAAATTGTTTTCTTAGTTGGATACCCGTTATACATTCCTGTCGTAAGTCCAACATAAGTAGCTTGGGATGTTTGTTCATGAAGTCCAATTTTTAAAGTGATATGGTTTTTTTCGTTAAGCTGGGTAATTGTCTTCACATTGAACTCATTCACACGAAAAGCTTGGTGTTTACGGAATCCATCACCTTGTCTTCTTAAAATAGAAACATCTACTCCTGTACTTCCAAAAATTCCCCCATAACCAGTAAACGTTGAAAAGTAACCATTATTTCCACCAAGCGTTGTAGTATAAAAAGAAGGTTGAATAATTGGTTTCTTTGTAATGAAATTTACAACTCCTCCTATAGTAGAAGGACCAAAGAGAATAGAACCAGATCCTTTTATAATTTCAATTCTCTCCATTCTTTCAATGGAAGGCGTATAATACATTTCAGGCTCCCCGTAAGGATTTAAAGAAACAGGAATTCCGTCTTCTAGAATAAGAACTTTCCTTGAAACCTGATTGGAAACTCCTCGAAAACCCAAATTCATAGTAAGTCCCGCTGGGTCTTGGTAGCGTACAGCAGCACCCGGAACCATTCTAAGAGCCTCCATATTATCAGTGGGTCTTGTTTCTTCTAATTTTTTACCATCAATGATTGTGGCTGAACCTGGAATTCTTTTAAGTCCGTTGTCTTTAGAACCAATTACAAAGATTTGTGTTTTGATCCATGTATCTTCTTTTTTTGGAATTTCTTTTTCTTGTGAATACACCACAGAAGTAATGAAAAGAAAAATCATTATCAATGTTTTAATTTTAATCATTTAAACCCTCCAATACCACAATTTTTCAAAGCTTCAAAAAAGTCAATTGATTTTGAGAATGATTCTCAAAATCAAAATTTAGAATCATTCTAATTATAAGAATGAAAATTTTTCCTTTCCAAGAAGTTGAATAGGATATATTAGAAAATTCTAATATATTAAACTAACAAGGATTCAGCCTTATATCTATTATTATGAAAATTGCATGGTAAGGTGTAGTCAGAACAACGCTAAAAAGTTGACAGAGCTTTTTATGAACAATTCGTTTATAATAAATTCATACTTCACGAAAAAGAAGAGTCACAAAACTTTTAAAAAACTTGAACAAACACGAACAAGTAAAATTTTTTTAAAAAAGTGTTGTTGTTACTACAACTTTTTGAGAATTCAATTTTTATTTAAAGATGAATCTCATTTTAAAAATTTTTTACAAAATAACCGAAGACTTAAAACACAAAAATAATTTTATGCTTCTATTAAGTTATAATCTTAAATTGACATGAAGGATTGATTTTAATCTACAGCACCCTCTTCACCTGCTTTTCCTACGATAGTTATCAATTGATTTGTAATTAAATTCAGTCTTCTAATTGCATGGTTTTCAGAATCTGCAATGTAGAGAAAAGGATAAATAATCTCTAAACCTCTTGGCTCATTTAGTTTTGATATTCCGAATACTCCATCCTCTGTTCCCGCCTGTCCTGCAATTCCTGCAATGGTTGTGACTTGATTGATCTTAAGGTCAGTCTTTCGAATTGTATGATTTCCTGTATCCGCTATATAAAGAATTAAATTTTTTTCATCTGCTACAATTCCAGTGGGAAAATTAAACCTTGCCTCATCTAATGAACCATCTGTTGAACTAGGCGTGGGGGAACAACCTTTCTAGTTTATTACTCCTCCTCTCACGTTGTCTTTAGCTAAAGGCATGGTTATAAAACTAATTCCTTCCCCAGCCAAAGCACTGGACTAAATTTCGGAGGTAATTCCATACAAAAGGAAATTTCTCACCACAGAACTTGGTCTACTACTTTCTACACAATTGACAATAAGAAGGATAAAAAATAAATATTTCGCAATCATGGTTTTGTCACCACCCTTGGTCTATATTGTCCAGGATTGTTGATAGCAAGTCCTACCCGAATATAGCACACCCATAGAAACAGAATAATCCGATATAATAGAATATCCTCAGTAAGGGTCATTGGGAGTTCTATTAGAATCATCGCCATATGCTCCCTGTCCTCCACCAATCTTACATCCCACAAAAGTAGTACAAGAAAAATGTGGCGGAACACTAGCATTATGAATTGCTATAAACGTATCTGTAGGTTTGGGTTGAAAGAAACCGTCGTTTTTTTCTGTACTTACTGTCACTTTTCCTGCTGCTGTCATATTGAAGCAGTACCAATCTACATCGTCTGTGCTTACCAAAAGCTCCACTTCTTGTGCGATTTTCATTTAATCCAACGTCGCAAGTTCCACAGACTCCCATGTTTCCATTCATGATACAATTAGCACCGGTCGGAGTATTGTTTGTAAAATCTCCTTTTATTGAAGGTGTAGGGATCGAAGTATACTCAGAAAAGAAGGCTGATTGACAGTAATTCCACTCAGTGGTTCAAATAATTGAATAAGAGCTAATTTAGCCAATTGGTCATTAGAGAAGCGAGCACAGCTTAAAACCCAAAAAAATATGAAAATCATTTTTTTCATTTAAACCTCCTAATATTTTATTTCAAAACCTAAAGAAACATAAAACAAACTCTTCACAATTCGTTGGCTAGTGTATTGTTCTTTCACATAAGCCGCTGATTCTCTTGCAAAACTTCTTTCTATTGCATCTAATATTAAAGTGTGTATACCATACTTCTTCCCTGGACTTGGAGTCCATCCATCTTGATTGTTTGAATCTAAGGTATCAAAGAGAATTGGCTCAGGTCCGTATATCCAATTCGCTGTAGTAAAAAACTTTCCAAAGTTAAATTTAAGTCCAGATGTAATGTTAGAAATCCCACTTTTTTTGTTTATATTGTCATTGTTAATTACATAACCAACATGCACAGTGGGAGTTATGCGAAAGAATTTTTCTTCAAAATAAGTATGACTTAAATCCAAGGATATATATTTTTTGACCATTTGTAATTCCAAGAGGATTAGAACTTGAACCTCCATTGTCAGAGGAGCCACTTACATAAAAACTAAACATAGGATTGAAATATTTTAAAATTTTAGGTTTGTACCAAACGAAATACTCCTGCCAAGTATACCGTACAGCCCTATCCGCGTTGTTCCAAAACCAAAGTCCAACAGTCCACTCTCCTAACTTTGTATTCCATTCGTAGTATCCTCCCATAAACACTCCGTCCTGCCTATGTAAACCATTTTTTTCCCCATAAAAATTTAATCGTAGCAAATCAAAATCAATCTCAGTGGAGAAAAAAAGACGTCCTGTTTGGGCAAGTCTTTTTTGAATTTCGATTCCTTCGTTTTTTTCCCCTGGACCTATTTGTAAATATCTGTCAGTATCTCTGTCTACTCTGTGCTGTAAAAAGAGATTTGCCCCATAGTAAAAGTTTAAAACCTTCTAGAGGTGTACTGTAAACCAGGTAAGGTTGGAATGCCCATGAATCTGTGTATTGTCTGTAAGGAATGTTGTTTCTTTCACTTACTTACTTTCTCTTCACCAAAACTTTGGCCCCGAAAAATAAAGTCACTTACTATTTCCAAACTTAGTTCAGTGTTCTCTATTCCAAATTCTTTTTTTGAAATGGGTTCTTGCTTGCGTTCTGCTGGACTTTTAGGCTGTTCAAATGACGATAAAGAAAACTCAAAAAAAATCAATCCCTTTTTTGATTAAAAAAACTTATTCTTCACTCTAAAAGTTTTATTTTCAGTTTTCCAGAGAGGTTTTTAAAGTTTACCTAAATTTCAACAGATATTACTTTATGCCCATGGTTTTAAAAGTTATTTTTCTTTCCTCAATTCTTGAATCTCTTCCTTCGAAAGTCCAGTCAGCAAAGAAATTTGTTCCTCACTCATCCCCATAGAAATTGCTAA
>CALDSP010000258.1 GCA_937924465.1 uncultured Leptospiraceae bacterium | reverse complement strand
AGAGACTACCAATTTTTTCTTCAGCTTCTTTTTTAGGTTCAACTAAAACTCTATCTCCTAGTGGTTTTATAGCCATAGAAACTTCTCCTTTTATTTTTTATCACTCTATTTATTAGAGTGCTAATTTTAATGACCAGCATATTTTTTTTAAAAAATTTGTCAAGCACTCTTTTATTTAGAGTGCTAATTTTTTTAAAATTTTTTTAGATTGCAGAATTCAATCTTAAAACTCTTCGTAAACAATTTCTCCTTCTTCGATAGGAGCATCAACAAAGACCCTATCAAAGAAGAAATACATATCCCCACTAGACAAATTTATGAACCAATCCAACAATTCTTCTTTTGTTCCTTTAAAAAAACACTCCGTTCGCATAATAAACGAATAGCTACCGGAATCACTGTCTGCTTGGGAAATTTGAGCAAATATCTCTCTTCCTTTGCTAAGGCAGAGATCAAATTTTAAAATATTAGGCATGATTAAGTCACCAAATTTTTCTTTTAGAATGTGCAAAACTGGTAAAGTTTCTCCTGGTTGCATGAATAAACTCCTCTTAGTTTAAAAAATTTCAGAGATTCTTTCTGAGAATCCCTACAATAGAAGAGTTTTTTTTCTTGAGAAAAAACAAAAATTTATAAAAAAATTTTTGCAGTATTTAAAAAATTCACTTAAGACATAAAGATTTTGTATAAAAAAATTGATTTTTGGACTCCAAGTTCAAATTAGATTAGCATGAAGAAAATGTTACTATGCATTCTGATTGATTTATTCTCCATTTCACTCTATGCAGAGCCTATCTTAAAACTCCACCCTCGTTCTTCAGATATAGAGCTTTCAGAAAAAGAATTTTTTGAAAAAGTTTTACCCAAACTCAAAAACAAAAAAGTCATTCTTGTCACTAACCCCTCTGGAATTGGAAGAAGTCCAGAGAATATTCTTCGAAAGTTTCATGAGTTTCAAATTACCATTCAAAGCCTGATTGGTTTAGAACATGGATTTCTAGGTTTAGAAGAAAATTTTAGTGAATCTGCAGTCAGTGAAGATAGAATTTTTAAAGTTCCTATTTATCACATTTACAAACTCAAAACAGGTGAACTAAAAGAAGTCCTTCAGGCTACAGATTTTATTATCTTTGATGTGCAAGATATGGGAATGCGTTGTTATACATACTTAACAGTTTTAAAAAGAATTTTAGATGCCATGAATAATACAAATCATTTAATTCTTTTGGACCATATAAATCCAAGTTTGCAAATTGGAGTAAAGGGAGATTTACACAAAAAAGAGTTTGAGAATTTTGCTAGTGAATTCCCTTTACCACTTTTTACAGGTCTTACGTTAGGTGAAGCTGCGTTATATTATAATAGTGAACATTTACAAAACTCAAAGAAAGTTACTGTAGTTCCAGTAAAGGGTTATAAACGTTACGTGCAATATGAAAAAACAGGAGTTGTTTGGCTTACTCCATCTCCCAATCTTCCTACTTTAGATTCAGCAAGAAATTATTTTGCATTTGTGTTACTTGAAGGAATCAATGTATCTGTAGGAAGAGGAACTCAATCCCCTTTTTTAGTTTTTGGGGCTCCTTGGATGAATGAACCTGAAAGAATGATTTCCAGCTTAGAAAAAAATTCTAATCTTGAGTATAATTTCCAACCAACGTTTTTTCGACCGACCTTTAGTAAATACTCAGGAAAAATTTGTAGAGGCTTGCGAATGGAAGTAAATTCAGAAATTTATGATCCAATCCATTTAGCTTTTTTAATTATTTCTACAATCAAAAAAACTTATCCAACTCATTTTCAATGGGAAAAAGGAAAGTTTTATACAATTGATCTACTTTGGGGTAATGAGAACTTTCGAAAAGCAATTGATGCAAATCTTTTATTTGAAGATTTTTATAAAACATTTTCTAACTTAGAACAAATCTACTCAAATAAAATTAAAAAGTATTTACTATATTAGAGTTTTCTAATATTTCTTTAAAAGATTAGGGTAAAATTAAAGTACCGCAACAACAGAAAATGCGAGTATGAGAAGAGCTTATCAAATTGAAAAGATTATTTTTTTAGCCTATAAATTAAACGCAAGAAAAAAGAAAGGCTTGTAAACTTTAACATATATACCGAAAATTGATCTAGGAGATGATTCATGCCAGCAAAAACTATCTCAAAAAAAAAAGTTACAAAAACTAACAAAGTAAAAAAAGAAATTTTATCCACAGAAAACGTATCTATCTCTCATAAGGAATTAAACACGCAAACCCAAGTTAAAGAATACACTCCTTCCAAACCTGCTTATGAGTTAGAGATTGACAAAATTTTTCAACTCCAAAAAGAAAATCGTTGGAATATTGCAAATACTAGTGCAGAAGAACGAATTACAAAGTTAAAAAAGCTCCGAGAGGCATTGGAACGTCGCGCGGATGAACTCAAACTTGCAGTATATAAGGACTTTCGAAAATCTCCACACGAAGTAGATATGACAGAAATTTTTCCTGTCATTCAAGAAATCAAAGATGCCTGTAGAAATTTACGAAGCTGGATGAGTCCAAAATCAGTATCTACCCCGCTTACTCTTTTTGGAAGTACTAGTAAAATCATTTATGAGCCTAAAGGACAGGTTTTCATTATTGGTCCTTGGAATTATCCTTTTCATTTAGTTGTAGCTCCTTTAGTTGCTGCTGTGGCTGCAGGCAATGTAGTTGTAGTCCGTCCTTCTTCCAATACTCCAAACACAAGTGAGTTTACAAAATCCTTACTTGCAGAAGTATTTCCAGAAAATGAAGTAACAGTTACGTTATGTGATAGAAACGCAGCCGATTATTGGCTTACGAAACCTTTTGATCATATCTTTTTTACTGGAAGTCCAGAGATTGGTGTTAAAATTATGGAAGCCGCTGCTAAAAATCTTGCCTCTGTTACATTGGAACTTGGAGGAAAATCTCCTGTAATTGTAGATGAAACAGCAAATATGGATTATACAATCACAAATCTCCTTTGGGGCAAAGTTTTAAATGGAGGGCAGACTTGTGTGGGAGTAGATTATGCTTTAGTCCAAGAAACTAGAATCCCTGAATTTATTGAAAAAATTAAAGCTCGCATTCGAGAATTTTACGGTAATCTCCCTGAAAATTGGCAGGCAAGTCCTGACTTTTGTAGAATTATAAACGATAAAAATTTCCAAAGACTCAAAGATCTAATTGATTCAGCTAGGAGCATGGGAGCTAATTTAGTAGAAGGAGGTTACTTTGATGAAAAAGAGCGCTATATTTCCCCAACTGTGCTTTCTGGAGTCACTTTAGATATGCCTATTATGAAAGAAGAAATTTTTGGTCCTATTTTACCAATCATTTCTTACAAAAATATAGAAGAAGCAATTCAAATTATTCAAAGTAAACCAAAGCCATTAGCCTTATATATGTTTAGTGAAGACACTGCAAATATTCGTAAAGTTTTAAAAAATACTTCTTCCGGAGGTGCAGTCATAAATGGAGTGATCCTTCATTTAATTAATGATCACCTCCCTTTTGGGGGTGTAAATCATAGCGGACTTGGAAATTACCATGGATTTTTTGGATTTAAGGCATTTTCTCATGAACGAGCATTTTTAAAATTAAATAAGCTAGACTTACTGGTTTTAAGAAAACTTATGCCACCGTATACAAAAACAACTAAAAAAATCTCTGACTTTATTATGAAATATTTGTGATAAACCAATCCACAAATCTTAGATTTACATTAGACAATCAATTAAAAATCTCACTCATAAAAAACCTGCAAAGCAATCTTGCAGGTCTTAAGACAGTGTATGGAAACTTATTTAAAACTTATATCTAAATCTTTTCAAAGGTCCATTGCATATCGATTAGAGTATTTTGTAAATTTACTAAATGCTTTTATGTACATTTTTATTTTCACTTCAGTTTGGAAAACAGTTTCCAAAGAACACCCAAATTCTTTAGGCATTTGGAGTGAAGAGACCTTAGTTCAATATGCCATCATTTCCACAATAGTAAAAGTTTCTTTTGGACGCAATGAATCCCTTTTAACTAGTAAAATAAAGTCGGGAGATATTGCTTATGATTTAATTAAGCCTTATCATTTATTTTTTTATTACATAGCAGATAGCATTGGAGTTAGTTTATTTCAGATTTTTGCACGTTCTATGCCTTTATTAGTTATATCCTTTTTATTATTAGGTAAATTTCCCTCTATTGAACTTATAGCTTTTATAAAATTTTTCATTACTTACTTACTTGGGTTTGGAATTTTTTTATCTTTTG